>PKYX01000435.1 GCA_003132825.1 Acidobacteriaceae bacterium | reverse complement strand
GGCTTCTCGATCCGCTCCAGAAATTGCCGAGCATAGGCTGACAGCGATTCCACATAGCGCCGCTGTCCCTCGGCGTAAATGGTATCGAAGGCAAGGGAAGACTTTCCCGATCCCGACACTCCGGTGACCACGGTCAGGGAGTTATGCGGAATCTCAAAGTCAATATTTTTGAGGTTATGGACCCGGGCCCCGCGAACAACAATGCTTTCCGTCGACATCGATAGAAGGACCGCTGTACCCGCTCTGCCTTCCGCTCGCGAGCCCGCCCTGTCATCAGGCGGCTCCGAGAGGGCTCTAGAATCCTTCTATTATAAGACACTTCGCTGCGCGCGTTTTTGAACCGCCCCGCGCTCGCCCGCCCAAAAAACCAAAAGCCCCGATTTCTCGGGGCTCGAATGCAGTCAGGATGCAGCGCTTTCGGTCCGAAATCACGCGTCCTGATCGTCCTTCTGGTCATCGTCCTTACTATCCTCCTGGTCCCTCTTCTTGCCGTAGCGCATCGCCACGCCGAACCCCAAGGTCATGAATCCGAGCGGGGGAATCAGCAACACCAGCACGCCCCGGCTGATGGCCCGCTGCCCGTCCTTGGTCGCGCCCCGAGCGCTGCTATAGCACATGGCGCAGCCCTGGCCGAAGGCAGACCCAGCCCATAGCAGCAGAAACATCGTGAGGATCGCCAAACGCCATTTCATTTCGCCACCAAATTCACGCCCAGATGAAGAATACGGAATGCGTCCGGCAAAAATACCATCATCATCGCCAGACAGAATACCAGCGAGGCCATGGTCATCCAGCGCATGGGGGTGATCTCAAACTTCATGTGCATGAAATAGGCGATGATCAGCGCCGCCTTGATNNCCCTTGGAGTGGTGACGGTGCTGCTCGAAAACCCGTTCTTCAATTGCCACCTGAACCGCGTCCATTGCGCTCTCCTAGACAATCCTGGTTGACATCAGGTACACCAGCGGAAAGATGAACATCCACACCAGGTCGACGAAGTGCCAGTACAGTCCGGCGACTTCCACATCTGAAGCATCGTAGAGCTTCGGCTTCAGCCACAGGATGATCGAAATGACCACCGCAGCCAGCAAAAGAAAATGCGCCGCGTAATGAAAAGGGCTGTACTCGGGAGTGCCCAGCCAGGCCACCAGCCAGAACCCCAGCAGGATGGGGATGAACCAGCGTCGCAGGGCCACCACGCCCAGATAAATCACACCGATCGTCACGTGCAGCATGTGCATGCCGGTCAGTCCGAAAAATGTCGCCGCGAACTGAGGCACGTTCTTCGAGACCGTGGCAAACTCCGCGCTGGCCTGACCGGGAGGCGTGGGGAACAAGGGTAAGGTAAGGCCGGCCGCAATCAGGTTGCTCCACTCCCGGCCGTGCAGAATAATGAAGCCAATGCCGCAGGCCATGGTAGCCAACAGCCACATGCGTTGCGCCTTCGCCTTGCCATCGACCGCAGCCCGCACCGCCAGCACCATGGTGAGCGAGCTGGTTAACAGGAAGGCGGTCATCAGCGTCGCGTTCCGGATGCTCTCCGAGTGAAACGGCGTCGGCCAGTCCGGAGTCGAGACTCGACCATAGGTGTAGGCGAACAGCAGGGCTCCGAAGGTCAACGAATCGGAGAGCAGGAACAACCACATGCCAATTTTCTTGGAATACGTGCCGAACAAGGACGGCTCATAAACCCCGGCCGCCCCGTGCTGCGCCGCAACGTCAGCCATGTTCTTCGGTCTCCTAGTTTCCTGTGGCGCGGACCGTCAAGTCCGCGTCTCCCGACTACCCCAAAAACCAAACCATGGCGAAAATCCCGATCCAAAGCACCGCCATGAAATGCCAGTACCACGCCGTAATATCGGTCACGATCCGACGCTTCTCAATCGGCCTGCCAAAGAGCGACCAAGCCAAGGCGTAAATCATGACGATGAGCCCGCCCGTCAAGTGCGCGCCATGCGCTGCCGTCAGCACATAAAAAAAAGAACTGCTGGGATTGGTGGCCAAATAGAATCCCCGACGAGCCAGCTCCTGCCATACCATCCACTGGCCGGTCAGAAACCCGAGGCCCAAAATCACGCTCGCCCCGAGCCACGGGAAATACCGTTCCCGTCCGAGCGAGACACCCGGAATCGACTCTACCCCGGCGAGCGCCGCCTGGCGCGTAATCTGCCGCCGAGCCAGTTCCATGGTGAGGCTGCTGAGCACGAGCAACAGGGTATTCACGAGAAGCATCCGCAAGGGAAGACTCGCCGTCAGCCAGTCGCGAACGTAGGTGTTGGTGCGTTCATCAAAGGTCGGCAAGCCTTCGCGAAAGATGTACGCGCTCGCGAACCCGACAAACAGCATGGTGATCGAAACGCTGGCCACCGCGAGGCCCAACCGGGCCCGCCGCAAGCGCTCTCCAGGGTCCGGAGCAGGGTCACCTCCGCGCCCGCCGCCACCTCCGCCCGGAAGGGGAGGATGAACCCCGCCCCCGCCGCGAACCTCTCTCGTCGAAATGGGAGAATTCAGGGTTGCCATAAAGCCTATAGTGCGGGCGCCCTCGCCCGAGCCTTGCGCGCCCTAGTGCGCCGAAACCGTCNNGACGACCGGCGTAACCCCCCCAAAATTGTCATGCGGGGGCGGAGTAGCAGTCGTCCATTCAAGGGTCGTCGCCTCCCAAGGATTGTCGCTCGCCTTGGGACCTTTGAACATGCTCCAGAACAGATTAAACAGGAAAATGAACTGTCCCGTGATGGTAATGATCGCCGCGTAGGTAATAAAGGTATTCAGCGGAATCAGGTGGTGCAGATAGGCCAGTTCGGTGAACTGCGAGTAGCGCCGCGGCTGACCGGCCATGCCCAGATAGTGCATCGGCATGAAAATGCAGTAGGCTCCGATGAGGGTGATAAAGAAGTGGATCCTGCCCAGGGTCTCGTTCATCATGCGCCCGAACATTTTTGGGAACCAGTAATAGGTCGCCGCAAAAATGCCAAAGATCGCTGCCACCCCCATGATGAGATGAAAGTGCGCCACCACGAACGCCGTGTCATGCAACGGGATGTCGAGCACCGGCTGCGCCAGAAATGGCCCGCTCAGGCCGCCTGAAACAAATAGCGAAACGAACCCGATGGCGTACAGCATGGGGGTATGGAACCGCACTCGCCCGTGATAGAGCGTGCCCAGCCAGTTGAAGGTCTTGATGGCCGAGGGCACGCCAATCGCCATGGTCATGATGGAAAAGGCAAATGCCGAGTAGGGACTCATCCCGCTCATGAACATGTGATGTCCCCAGACCATGAATCCCAGGAACCCAATCCCCAGGATGGCGTACACCATCGCCTTGTACCCGAAAATCGGCTTGCGCGAGAAAGTCGAGAGCACCTGCGAAGCCACGCCCATCCCGGGCAGAATGGCGATGTAAACCTCAGGATGGCCGAAGAACCAGAACAGATGCTGCCACAACAGCGGCGATCCGCCCTTGTGTCCCATCACCTGTCCATTCACCACCACCAGCGGAATGTAAAAGCTCGTTCCCAGGTTGCGATCAAGCAACAACAGGATCCCCGCCGAAAGCAGCACGCCAAACGCCAGCAATCCTAAAACGGCGGTAACGAACCAGGCCCAAACCGTCAGCGGCATGCGCATCATGGTCATGCCCTTGGCCCGCATGTCCAGGGTGGTGGTGATGAAATTGAGCGCCCCCATGAGGGAGGCGATACAGAAGATGGCAATACTGGTGATCCATAAATCGGCCCCGAGCTGTTCCCCCGGCCCGGAATTGGTCAGCGCGCTCAGCGGGGCATACCCGGTCCAGCCATGCAGGGGCGGACCTCCGGTCACAAAGAATGCCGCCAGAATGACTATGAAGGCAACAAATGTCGTCCAGAACGAGAGCATGTTCAGCACCGGAAACGCCATATCCGGCGCGCCAATCTGAATCGGCAGGAAATAATTGCCAAACCCGCCCTGTGGTGCCGTCGTCAGCACGAAGAACACCATGATGGTGCCGTGCATGGTCAGCAGGCTGAGATAGGTCTCCGGCTTGATCTGCCCCACCAGGGGCAACACCGCCATCGGCCAGATCATGTGGATTCGCATGAGCAGTGAGAGGAACATCCCGACAAACACCGCCGTCAGCGCGAGAAAGAAATACTGCAATCCGATGACTTTGTGATCCAGGCTGAAAATATACTTGCGGATAAATCCGTGCGGACCCTCGTGGGCGTGAGCTTCCTGGGCTACCATGTTATTGTTTCTCCGCCTCCCGTGCCGCCAGCCACTTGTCAAAATCCTCCTGGCTGACAACTTTCAGCATGCCGTGCATCTTGTAATGTCCCAGCCCGCACAGTTCCGCGCAGGCGATTTCGTAATCCCCGATTTCGGTGGGGGTAAAGTGCATGTGGATCTCAAGCCCTGGAACCGCATCCTGTTTGAAGCGCATGGAGGGAACATAAAAACTGTGAATCACGTCAATCGCCCGCTCCCGCAGATCAACCTCGCGGCCGACCGGCAGATACATGGTTCCACTGACGATGTCATCCTTCGAGGCCGGATCGGTCGTGTCCAACCCGATGGCCGCCTCATTTCCCGACGAGGGATCAATCAGTTTGGGATCGGTCGCGCCAAACTTCCCGTCTGGCCCGGGATAGCGGAAGTACCAGGCAAACTGCATCCCCGTAACTTCGACCGGAACCGATCCCGGTCCCGCGGGGGCAAACCGTTCGGCCGCCCACACGTTCCGCCCCATCAGGTTCAACCCGATGAAAAGAACCGCCGTTAAGGTGGTCCAAAGAATTTCGAGCATGGTGTTCCCGTGGGAATAGCGCACCGGTTCCGCCGAGGGATGGTCGCGGTACTTCCACACCAGATAGCCCAGGGCCATCTGCGCCGCCACGAAGATGATTCCCATCAGAACGTAGGTCAGGGCAAACTGACCGTCGATGAACTGCGCCGCCGTCGAAGCTCCATGCGGCAACCACCAGGTTTTGGCGACAAAAAAGTAGGTGCTGACTAGGGTAATCAGCCAGATCACTGCCATAAGGACCAAGCCCATCGACCAGACCTCCAGGGTCATGATTCCGAGCGCCGCCGCAGCCTGAGACTTGAATGCGAAAGTCGCGGCTGGCCGCAAAGTCTATCACAGCTTGGCGCAAGTCGCGCAAGGCTCGGGTTGAGGATGGAGGCACCAAGCGTGCACCCGTCCCGCTCGATCGGCCTCGCGCTATTTTTTCTTCTTGCCGAACTCCCGGAGGTGGGAAATCACCTGATCGACCTCCGCGCTCGTGATCTGGCCATCAAATGGAGGCATATTCTTCTGGCCGTGCAGAATGACGTTTTTCATCTCCGCGTCGGTCTTCTTCTGCACTGGGGGGGAGTGCAGGTCGAGCGCTCCGAGCTGCTTGCCGAGCGTGGTTTGGGAATGCCCGTCGCTACCGTGGCAGAGCACACAACGCGCCTGGTAAACCGCTTCGCCGGCAGCGGCCTTCGATTCCGCCGGCGTGGCTTGGGTCTGCGCGGAAAGGACAGTTGAGGCAAAATACAAGAAAAGCATTCCGCCGCTGGCGATGCTCCTCGGATACGGAAATCGATAGAAAAATTTCATGGCTCCTCATCGCGCTCGCGGAATTCGCTCCCTGAATCTTTAGGTCTTTTCCGGGGGTGTTCTCCGCGATCTCGCTGTCGTAAGGTTCGAGCTTGCCCGGCTGTAAAACCGGCCCTCCGAATGATACCGTGAGACTATGTGTCAGCAGGACGACCGAGCCCGCTGGGACCAAAGGTATCGCGAAGGCTCTCATGCCTCGCTCGAGCCGGATCCGTTCCTGGCGCAGGCCGCGAGCGAGTTCATCGAGCCGCTCTTCCCGCATGCCGGAACGGCCCTCGACATCGCGGGAGGTGCGGGCCGCCACGCCATCTGGCTGGCCGAAAGAGGCTGGCAAGTGACCATCCTCGATTTCTCCGAGGCCGCACTGGCCAAGGCTCGAGCCAACGCCGCCAACCAGGGCGACAAGATTGAATTCCAACTCACGGACCTGACAACGTTCAAAGCCTCATCGACTTACGACCTAGTTCTGGCATTTTTCTACCTGCAGCGCGACATCTTTCCGGCACTCCTCGGAGCCCTCCGCCCCGGGGGATTGCTAGTCTACAAG
>PKYX01000389.1:4300-14192 GCA_003132825.1 Acidobacteriaceae bacterium | reverse complement strand
GAATTGTCGATCACGATCCCCATGGCCACGGGTATGTCTTCATGCCGGAACGAAACAATATTCTGCGGTTTGCCGTCTTCCAAGACGGTAAACGCATTCCGGTCAAGGTTGGTCACAATGTGCTGCCTGTCGTCCACCACCGTGGCGTGGAGCAAAACCTCATCCACATCCTTGCGGAGAACAAATACACCGTTCTGGTCGGGAGCTTGCTGCTGGGTGGAACTGGCAGACGGCTCCGATTTCGAGCCTGACTGGGACTGGGACGGAAGAGGTTGCGAAGCGGCAGCCTGCGGCTGAACTGATTCAGGCTGGAAAGAATAATACTGAGGGTGCGAAGTATTCCACTCCGCGCGCCCTCCAAAAGGCAACGCCAATATTGCGACCGCAGCTCCGGCCCAGATCGCGCACCTTAGAAAGAGAAAAACACTTGCAGGCCGCTTATTCTTCAGGCGCGTAATATCCGGTCCTGGCATACACTCGGAGTGGCGGCAGTCCTTTCGGCGGCTGTAACTTCACTTTTATCTTACGCCATTTGCCGTCCCGCTCGATTTTGCTGGGACGATAACCCAGCACATACTGGTTGCGCAGCTCGACCCCGATCTTGGTTGCTACATCGGCCAAGTCGTTGGGATTCTCCACGGTAAACGCCCGCCCGCCCGTCAGTTCCGCGATCTCCCCCAGCAAGGCCGGACCCAGCCGCTCTTCCTCGGTGGGAAAATAGCGGTCGTAAATGCCGATGGCATACACCATCACGTCCGCTTCCTTCACCAGAGCCTTGATCTCATTCTCCGTGTAGCGGCTATGATTGTCGCCTCCATCGGAGATGATCAGCAGCGCTTTCTTGGGATATTTTGCCTGCCTCATCTTGCTGACGCCCATGTAGATCGCATCCAGCAGCGCCGTCATCCTTCGCGGCACGGTATAGATCAGCTTGCCTTGAATCTCGTCCACTGAACTGGTGAAGTCGTTGACCACCTCGGGCTGGTCCGAGAACGTGATCATGAAGAATTCATCTTGTGGATTGGCGGTCTTGAAAAACTCCATCACCGCATCCTTGGCGCGATCCATTTTGCTGCTCATGCTTCGGCTGGAATCGAAGATCACGCCCAGGGAAACCGGTGCGTCCTCGCTCGAGAATTGCCGGATCTCCTGCTGGTCCTTGCCCTCGAACACGGTGAAGTTCTCTTTATCGAGGCCAGTCACCAGGCGATTCATGGGATCGGTAATCGTCACCGGAACCAGCACCAGGTCCGTCTCTGCCTTAATGGGCTTGGTATGGGTCTGCAGCGAGGCATCCACAATCCCGCTCGCGGGTGTGTCGGGAACCGGTGTAATCCGGGGCCGAATGTGGACATCATCGACCGGAAGCTGCGCCCACGAAGAAGTGGAAAAACAGCAAATCACCGGCAGAGTCAATGCCAGGAGTGCGCTAACCAGCGAGACGTGATGGGGAACGCGCAGGCAGAAGCGGCGCCGGGCGCAACTGGAGTCCGAAGGGAGACTGCCGCCTTGAGTGGGCCTGCGAAACAACCCGCGCACGCGAAAGCGGGCCATAGGTACCTCGTTGGGGGCATCCTACCACTTGCGCGTGGTGATGTCACACCTTATTAGTTTGCCTGATGATTTTTCTACGCAAAGGTTTGCCGACTAGTGCCAGTTTTCGGGGCTGGCGTTTCCCCCCCACTCGCGCGCGCGTTTCCGCTCTCTCGAAACGAGCCAAGCCCTGTTACAATTTCACCTTCCCACTTATGGCAAACATTGCTCCTTTTCGCGCCCTTCGCTATCACCCGGCTCGGGTGTCGCTGTCCCAAGTAGTCACTCAACCCTATGACAAGATTAGTCCTCGAATGCAGGAGCAGTATTACGAATCAAGCCCCTACAACCTGGTTCGTATCATTTTGGGCAAGCGCAACCCGGCCGACCAACCGGGCGACAATCCTTATACCCGGGCCGCCGCCTTCCTAGCCGATTGGCGCCGCGAAGGCATTTTTGTGCAGGATGCCGAGCCGTCGCTCTACTTTTATTCCCAGCGTTTCACCATCCCGGGCAGCCAGACGGAACTGGAACGCCGAGGCTTCATTGGCCTGGGTCGCATTGAGGACTACTCCGCCCAGGTCGTTTTTCGCCACGAGCAGACCCTGGCCAAGCCCAAGGCCGACCGCCTGGACCTGCTGCGGGCCACTCGCGCCCATTTTGGCCAGATTTTCATGCTCTATAGCGACCCCGCCGCGGAGATTGAGTCGGCACTGGCTTCAGGCAACGCTCCCGACATGGAAACCCGCGACGAGTACGGCGTATTGCACCGGGTATGGAAGGTGTCCGACCCGCAGGTAATCAGCCGGGTCAAAGGCATGATGCGCGACAAGAAACTGATCATCGCCGACGGCCACCATCGCTATGAAACCGCGCTCAACTACCGCAACGAGTGCCGCGAAGCAGCAGCTTCCCTGTCCCCCGACGCTTCCTCCGAATACCTGATGATGACCTTCGTCAACATGGACAGCCCGGGACTCGTAATCCTGCCGACGCATCGGGTCGTGCATGGCCTGCCGTCATTTTCCGCCGACCTGTTCCGCGAGCGCGCCCGCGACTATTTCAGCGTTGAGCAGGTCGATGCTTCGATTGACGCCGCCCGCGCCCACACCATCCTCGGCGAAGCGGCCGCGGTGGGGACCGCTCTATTGGCCGTCACCGCCCAGCGGGCTTTTCTCCTCGACCGCCCGAAAGCGATTGGTTCCCCCATCTTCGCCGGCCTGTCTCTGCGCCAGCAATCGCTCGATGTGGTGCAGTTGCATAAGTGCCTGCTCGAAACCGTCCTGGGGATCTCGGAAGAAGCAATCCGCAACCAGCAAAATATTGGCTATTACCGCGAAGCCGGCGAAGCGCTCGCTCAAGTGCGGACCGGAGGTGCCAACGTGGCATTCCTGATGAGCCCGGTACGCATGTCGCAGGTCCGCGACATCGCCTTCGCCGGCGAAGTTCTCCCCCAGAAGTCGACCGACTTCTTCCCGAAGCTGCTGAGCGGTCTCACGGTTTACGCGCTCGGATAGATGNNGGCAGGCTTGGCCCGCGCACGGTCATTCCGAGCGGCTTCGACAGCAGGAATCTGACACTTCGACAGGGTGGCGAAAACTGCGGATTGGAGTCGGTCCGGCCGGCCATACCAAGTGCTACCCCAAGCGAGAACAGATACAAACCTGGCGCGGGCTCGAAGACTTGAAAGGTTCGCGCGAGAATTCACCGTAGCAGATTTCCAGGCGGAATCCGGCGGCTTCGAGCCGCCCCGACAGTTCCTGCGGAAAGATTGCGCGCAGCTGGTAATCCACCACCCGGAAATCCGGCGCCTCCGGCTTCGAAAGGTACCAGACCAGGCGGAGGATCTGGGTGCGGGCATCGTAGGTCGCAGTTTCCTCGACGCTGATCTTTCCCCCTTGGGCGTCGGTCACGCGCAGCACGGGGGAGCGTTCGGCCGAACCATGCTTCCGCAGCCACACCTCCGGATTCGATACATCGAACACCAGCCGCCCGCCCGGAAGAAGGTGCCGGCGACTGCAGGCCAAGCAGCGCTCTAGGTCTTCTCCGCTCAGAAGATGGAGCAGCGAATTACCCGGAATGAAGATAGCGGAGAACTGTCCTGGCAGGTCCAGCCGACGCATGTCGCCGACAACCCATTGCACCTCGACACCCGCCACGGAGGCTTTGGCGCGAGCGGCATCGAGCATCGCTTGAGAGAGGTCCAGGCCAACGATCTCGCCACCCTGGAGTGCAATCGGTATGGTAAGGCGCCCCGATCCACAGCCGAGCTCGAGCACCCGACCCTCGGCCTCTCTCGCCGCCTCGAGATAGAACCGCTCTGAAGCTCCAAGCCGCTGTGCCCGTTCATCGCCGGCGGAGAGGGCCCCGAGGGCGTTCGGAAACAGCAGGTCGTAAAGCTCAGGTTCGGTGTAGAGCGGGCATTCATCCATACCGGGCTCAGGCCTCGGGATCTGATGGCGGCGCGGTGCGAGCCGCCTGGCGGAGAAGCCAGTCTAACAGCCGGGGTTCGCCCCAATGAGGTTCCTCAGACTCCGGCCGGAGCTCGGGCGAGAGTGGGACAGTTCTCCCGGGAACGCCCAAACCACGCCCCCCACCCTCTCGCTTTTCCTGCCGCTGCGGTATAAAGGTTTGGTCAGGGTCACACCCGTCTCAGTCCACGGCATGACTTCCGCACGCACTCTCCGCACTGTGGCTTGCTTGGCTGCCATTGGCATGGCCCTTTCAGTCTCCAGCCGACGGCTATTTTCCTCCCCGGCGGAGGAGAAGCACATTTCTGTCTACTCCCTGGTAGCTGACTACTCTCTGCCGGTGGTCGAGCGCGACGGGCAGGACTACACCGGCCTGCTCGAAGTCCTTGAGCCCCTGGGGAATGTCAGCGCCACCACCGAGGGCTCGCACTGGCGGCTGCATTACAACAACCAGCAAGTCAATTTCACAGCCGGCTCGAATCGCGCCGAAGTCCGCCGCAGCAACTTTGACCTCGGTGGCGACTTCCGGTTGGAGAACGGCCGCGGGCTGGTGCCGCTCTCCACGTTGGGGCCGTTGCTCGAGCGCATCCTGGGCGGTCCGGTTACCTTTCATGAAGCCTCGCGCCGGGCGTTTATCGGCAGCGTGGCCGTGCATTTCACCGCGCAGATCAACCCCGGAATCGCACACAGCCTGGTGATGAACTTTACCTCGCCGGTCAATCCGAGAATCGCCACCGAACCCGGCCAGCTGCAAATGTTGTTCAGTCGCGAGCCGGTGGTCGCGCCCGGTTCGATGTCTCTCACCTTTGACGATAAGGTTATCCCCTCGGCCAGGTACGCGGAAGACAATGGCACCGCCGAGATCACCATCAGCGGGAACGTTCCTCTATTCGCAACTTTCAGCAACGGCAACCGCACCATCACGATTTCGCCCGCGCCGCTTGCCGTCGGTCAGGCGCCGGCGCCGGGTGGGCCGCCTGCAGCGGCAGCCGCTGCACCTTCTCGAGTCCCGCCGCCAGTCGTAGTCACGCCCCCGGCCCCGCCCTNNCCGGTGCAGTTCTTCGCCGTCGTGGACGCGAGCCACGGCGGCGCCGAGCGCGGCGAGGCCCTCACCGATCAGCTGGCTGAAAAAGACGTCACGCTGGCCTTGGCTCGCGCTCTTCGCCAGGAACTCGAGGCGCGCGGAATCAACACGCTGATGTTGCGCGACGGCGACGCCACGCAGGGGCTTGACCAGCGCGCCAGCCTGACCAACCTCGCGCACCCGGCAATCTATATTTGCCTGCATGCCTCCTCGCAGGGGCACGGCGTGCGCATCTACACCGCGCTGCTTCCGACCGGGGGAAGCGATGTCGGTCCTTTCCTGAGCTGGGACACGGCACAGTCCCCATTCCTTTCCCTCAGCCAGGCGGTCGCCTCCAGCCTGGCGCTTGAACTCGAGACCAAACAAGTTCCAGTGCGCGTACTGCTAGCGCCGCAGCGACCGCTCAATAACATCACTGCCGCGGCGGTTGCGGTCGAAGTCGCTCCCCCGGGAACCGGGATCGCGGACCTCAACTCCCCCGCCTACGAGCACCTGGTGGCGGGAAGTGTCGCCGCCGGCGTTCTCTCGGTGCGCGGCAAGCTGGAGGCAGGGCGATGACCTCCCGTTCCCTGCTCATTGGCGTGGTCACGCTCCTCAGCGTCGCGTTGGGCGCAGGGGTTTATGTTTGGAACATGCGCCGCCCCGCGCTCAGCGAAGCCGCGGCCATCTATGCTCATCCCGTCGCCCCGCCGGTGTCCGGCCCCACGGAACGGGTCACCCTGGTGGTGGCTTATGACGATGCCGGGGTGTTGCTGGCGGAGAGCGCGAATATTCCTCTGCCCGAAGACCGCCAGAGACGCGCGGAAGAGCTGCTGCGCGCCCTGCTCAACCGGTATCTGGAGAAATCTTCGTCCCATTCGCTGCCCGCAGGCTCGGAGGTTCGCAATGTCTACCTAGTGGACCCCGGTCTGGCCGTCATTGACCTCAGTGCCGCCTTGGCCGACGGCCACCGCTCGGGGTTGCTGGTCGAGGAGCTCACGGTTGCCTCCCTGGTGGACACCTTATCGGTCAACCTCCCGGGCGTTACGCGGGTGAAATTTCTGGTGGATGGCAAGCCGCGCGACACCCTCGCCGGGCACGCGGACTTGTCGGATTTCTACGATGTGTCGAACGTGGGGCGGATGGTGCATGCCCTGCAAGCTTCGCAATAGGCGCGGGAGACGCCCTCGAGAAGACTGGCGCTCGAACTACGGGGCAGCCGACGGGTCGGGGGAATTGTAATAGGGGTCCGCGTTCGAGGCGGTCCCTTTCATTTACAATCGCGGCTTATGCACTATCGCTCGGACAATCGCAGCCCCAACCAGATGCGGCCGGTCAGCCTCCTGCCGGATTACATCAAGACGGCGGAAGGTTCGGTGCTCATTGAAGTGGGCAACACGCGCGTGATTTGCACGGCTTCGATCGAGGAGACCGTGCCCCAGTTCCTGCGCAACAGCGGCAAGGGCTGGGTCACCAGCGAGTACAGCATGCTGCCGCGGTCCACTTTGACGCGCACCCCGCGCGAGGCCAGCAAGGGACGGCAGAGCGGGCGTACCCATGAGATCCAGCGCCTAATTGGACGCTCGCTGCGGGCGGTCACGGATCTGGGGCGCCTCGGAGAGCGCACCATATGGATTGATTGCGATGTGATTCAGGCCGATGGCGGTACGCGGACGGCGTCGATCACAGGCGCCTTCGTGGCCCTCGGTCTGGCATTGCAGAAACTGGTGGAGGCCGGAACCCTGACCTCGGTACCGCTGCGCGATTTTGTCGCCGCGGTCAGCGTGGGCATGGTGGATGGGGAAATGTTGCTCGACTTGTGCTACGAGGAAGATTCGACCGCCGACGTGGACATGAATTTCGTCATGACTGCCGGCCGCAAGTTCGTGGATGTGCAGGCGACGGCCGAGCGCGCGGTGTTCGACGAACAGCAACTGAGCAAAATGATCTCCTTAGCGAGCGATGGGGTGCAGTCGCTGATTGCCAAGCAGCAAGCGGTGCTTGGACAGCTCCTGCTGCGGCAATAGCCGGCACCGGCCGCCGCCGGCCCGTCCGAAAAAGAGGCGGGACAGGCTTTAGGCTGAGGTAACGGCGAAGAATCATCAGGCAATGACGTAACCCTCGATCAGCGGCCCAAAGGAGAGCCAACCACCTACATTTCAGGCCGCTCGACGGCCGCAAGACGTATTACAATGTTCAGCGATCCCGTTTTGACTGACGCCATTGGTGCGTCACCCTGCATCGCACTCATCGGAGGAAACATATGAAGCTTACCCCTGGCAAGCTGGCTGGACTCAAGAGAGTTTCAAACGAGCGTGGCNNACGGATGTGGGCGACGCCATGATGGAGGAATTCAAGTCGCTGGTCACCGAAGTTCTCACCCCGCACGCCAGCGCGATTTTGCTCGATCCCGAATGGGGTCTGCCGGCTGCCAAACGCCGCGCCAAAAATGCCGGCCTGTTGCTCGCCTACGAGAAGACCGGATACGACAAGACCGGTCCCGGCCGACTGGGTGACCTGCTCGACCACTGGTCGGTGCAGCGGCTGAAGGCCGCCGGAGCGGATTGCATTAAGATCTTGCTGTACTACACTCCCTTTGATTCCAAGGACGTGAATGACAAAAAGCACGCCTGGGTGGAGCGGCTGGGCGATGAGTGCCGCGCCAACGATATGCCGTTTTTCCTGGAATTCGTGGGATACGAGGAAGGCGCGGACGAGAAAGGTTTTGACTACGCCAAAAAGAAACCGCACATCGTCGCCGAAAGCATGAAGGAATTCACCAAGGACCGATATGGCGTGGACGTGCTGAAGGTCGAAGTGCCGGTGAACATGAAGTTCGTCGAAGGCGCGAAGTCTTTCGCGGGAAAAGCGGCTTACAGCAAGAAAGAAGCGGTGGAACTGTTTCACCAGGCGGCGGCCGTGGCCTCGAAGCCGTTCATTTATCTGTCGGCCGGCGTCAGCAACGCCGAGTTTTCGGAAACCCTCGAACTGGCGGCGGAAACGGGCGTGAAGTTCAACGGCGTTCTGTGCGGCCGGGCGACGTGGAAGGACGGCATTCCGATCTACGCGAAACAGGGCGCCAGTGCCTTCCGCCGCTGGCTGGAGACCGAGGGCGTGAAGAACATCAACAACGTGAACGACCGCCTGAAGGCGGCGACTTCCTGGTACTCGATCTATGAGGTCGAGCCCGCGCTAGTCGCGTAGCTCGCCGAAAGCGCTGCCAGTATCGAATGGAAGGCACGGGCATTTCGTCCGTGCCTTTTTCGTTGGCCGGGCGGGGATGCTAACCTTTTCCAGGGTTCTCGGGGAAAAACTTGGAATCAAGGAATATGGGGCGCTCATGCACAACCGTACACCCACTGCCCTGATCACCGGCGCTTCCGGGGGCATCGGCTACGAACTGGCCAAGCTCTTCGCCAACGACCATCACAACCTGTTGCTGGTTGCGCGCAGCGGGCCCAAGCTGACGCAATTTGCCGAGGAACTCGAGCGCCAGTTCGGCATTTCCGCCAAGCCGGTCGCGCTCGACCTGGCAGCGGCTGGGGCGCCGCAGTTTCTGTTCGATCAGGTCGAGCGCGAGGGCATTGCGGTCGACATCCTGGTGAACAATGCCGGGTATGCCAAATACGGCGAGTTCGCCGAAGTTCCACTCCCGGAACACCTGGGCCAGATTCAGCTGAACGTCATCGCGCTCACTACGCTGAGCAAACTCTTTCTCGGTCCTATGCTCGAAAGGCGTGCCGGCAGAATCATGAACGTGGCCTCGACCGCGGGCTTTCAGGCGGGCCCGCTGATGGCCGTTTATTACGCCACCAAGGGTTACGTGATCCTGTTCTCTGAAGCCCTGGCCAACGAGCTCCAGACAAGCGGAGTCACGGTAACTTGTTTGTGCCCGAGCGCGACCGAAACTGGATTCGCCAAGCGGGCCGGAAACGAGCGTTCGCGGGTTTTTGCCAGCCTTCGGCCGATGGACGCAAAAACCGTGGCGCGCGCCGGCTATCGCGGTCTGATGAAAGGCAAGACCCTGGTCATTCCGGGGGCGCGCAACTGGCTGACGGTGGAATCGGTGCGTCTGGCTCCGAGAAAGATGGTGACAGCGGCCTCGCGCTGGGTGTCGGAGACAGTCAAATAGGCGGAGCGAAGCCAGGACGCGTCAGGACTTCAGAGGCGCCGGGGGTCGCGGGTTGAACCATCCGCCGTCGTCCGCCACGAGCGCGTCGGCCTGGGCCGGTCCCCAGGTGCCCGGCTGATAGGGATTAAGAGGGGTCGCGTTGTCGAGAATGGGGTCGACGATCCGCCAGGCTTCTTCGACATAATCCTCGCGGGCGAAGCCGGCTTGGCTGCCGTGCATGGCCTCATCGAGCAACTCTTCGTAGGCCATCAGCTCGGCGGCATCCAACGACGCCGCGGCCATGAGTTCGGTCATCTTGCCGCGCATTTCTTCGCCGGATTCTTTGACCAGCGCGGCGGCGGCAATTTCAAGATTCGGAGTCACCCGGAAGCGGAAATAGTTATGGGGCGGGGCACTGTCGGCGTAGATGGCGGGGGGTTGCCGCAGTTTGACGATCACTTCGGTGACGGTCACCGGGAGTGACTTGCCGGCGCGAATATAAAAGGGCACATTTTTCCAGCGCCAGGAATCGANNTTCCGCGCGATAGCCGTCGAATTGGCCGCGAACCACATCTTGGGGACGCAAGGTGCGGATGCTTCTGAGGACTTTGACCTTCTCATCGCGCACTCTTTCAATCTCGGCGTTCGGCGGAGGCTCCATGGCGATGTTGCACAGCAGTTGCAGAAGATGGTTCTGCACGACGTCGCGAATGG
>PKYX01000389.1:0-4292 GCA_003132825.1 Acidobacteriaceae bacterium | reverse complement strand
TTGCCCAGATAGTGATCGATGCGGAAAACGTCGGTTTCGTTGAACTCGGCGTGCAGGGTTCGGTTGAGGGCTTGGGCGGAAGCCAGATTTCTGCCGAAGGGCTTTTCGACCACCACCCGAGCGCCCGCGGTGCAGCCCGCGGCCTTGAGCTGCTTTACCACCGCGGCAAAAAGGCTGGGAGGGATTGCCAGGTAGTGCATCGGATGTTGCGCTTGGCCGAGCCGTTTGCGGAGCTCGGCGAAGGTTGCGGGATCGGCATAATCGCCGTCCACATACTGCAACACGCTCATGAGCTTGGCGAATCCTTCGGGATCGAGACCCCCGTAATGTTCGACGCTGTCCTTGGCGCGTTGTTTCAGTTGCTCAAGATTCCAGCCGGCTTTGGCGACGCCGATGACAGGAATGTCGAGATGACCGCGCTTGGCAAGCCTCTGCAGAGCGGGGAAAATCTTCTTGTGAGCCAGGTCGCCGGTGGCGCCGAAAAAGACTAGGGCATCGGAAACACTCTCCGTCATTTTCACCTCGGTCCGGACCCCAAGCAATCCCCGCAGGGTCGAGTTTGGGCTTTCACAGAGCGCCTCTCGGCTACTCCCACTCAATGGTGCCGGGCGGTTTGGACGTAACGTCGTACACCACGCGATTCACGCCCTTCACTTCGTTCACAATGCGGCTGGAAATGGCCTTCAGCACCTCATGGGGTAGCGGCACCCAGTCGGCGGTCATTCCGTCTTCGGAGTGCACGGCGCGGACGGCGCAGGTGTAAGCATAGGTCCGCAGGTCGCCCATCACGCCAACCGACATCACCGGCAACAGCACGGCGAAGGATTGCCAGATTTTCGTGTACAAGCCGGCACGCTTGATTTCCGCGACCACAATCTCATCGCAGTCACGCAGAATGGCCAGCCGATCGGGCGTGACTTCCCCGACAATCCGCACCGCGAGCCCGGGGCCGGGAAAAGGTTGCCGCTGCAGTATTTCTTCCGGCATACCGAGGTCCCGTCCGATCACGCGGACTTCGTCTTTGAACAAGTCCTTCAGAGGCTCGATCAGTTTAAGTTTCATCTTCTCCGGCAAGCCGCCCACGTTGTGGTGCGACTTGATGGTCTGCGACGGTCCACGCACCGAGCGCGACTCGATAACGTCGGGATACAGCGTGCCTTGCACCAGCCATTCGACATCGCCTTTTTGTCGTTCAATCTTGAGCGCTTCTTCTTCGAACACGGCAATGAATTCGGCGCCGATGATCTTGCGCTTGGTTTCCGGATCGGTCACCCCGGCCAGCCGGCTGAGGAAACGGTCGCTGGCATCCACGGCGATTAGATGCAGTCCNNAAGACGCTGGTCAGCCGCGATCGGCCATCGGGGTCGCGGAGAGCGCGATCGACCAGCACCGCGGCCACCGCCGAATCCACGCCCCCCGAAAGCGCGCAGATGGCCTGGCCCTGGCCCACCGTCTGCTGGACGCTTTCGACGGTGGCATCGATGAAGTGCCGAGGAGTCCAAGAGGGATTGGCGGAGCAAATGTTCAGGGCAAAATTACGCAGAATGTCTTTGCCAAGCTGGGTGTGATGCACCTCAGGATGGAACTGCACGGCCCACATCTTCTGCCCCGGATTCTCAATGGCGGCGATCGCGTGGGGGGAACTGGCGGTTAAACGGAATCCGGCTGGAAGTTCGACTGCTTCATCGCCATGCGACATCCACACCGAGAGCTTGGTGGGCAAGCCTTCAAACAAACGCGAGCTACCTTGTGTTTCAACCTCGGCGTGGCCGTACTCGCGCTTAACGGCGGCTCGCACTTTGCCTCCGAGCGCATGCACCATGTACTGCAGCCCGTAGCATATGCCGAGCACGGGCAGGCCCATGCTGAACACTCTCGGGTCGGCGAGCGGCGCGTCTTCATCGTAGACCGACGAAGGGCCCCCGGACAGAATGATGCCCACCGGCAGGTAGCTGCGGAGTTCTTCGAGAGGCACCGTGCAGGGAAGCACGACGGAGAAGACATGCAGTTCGCGGATCCGACGCGCGATGAGCTGGGAATACTGCGCGCCAAAGTCGAGGACGACGATGGATTGGGTTTCCACGGATGAGTGTCTCAGATCGGCATCACAGTGTAAAGGGAAAGGGAAAAAGTGGCCAGTTGCTCGGGATCACGTTGCTCGGAATCACGGCTCGCATTGCGCCGGAACATCACTCCGGAGCATCACCAAGGCACATTACTGAGGCACATTACTGAGGCACATCACTGAGGCACATCACCGAGGATGAGTTCCTCGGGATCGACCCGGCTCTCGAGCAGAGTGCTCGGTGCCGGCGGCCGGCCATCCCCGGAGCGCGGAACCATCGCTTGCGAGGGGATTGTGTTCCGGCCTTCGACGATAGCCACATAGGCGGCCAGTCGCCCCATATAAAGAAAATCCGCCACTGCGAAGTACAGCAGCGCGACCATCAGGACGCCGCTGAAAACCACGACCCTAGGCAGCACGCCGACAAAAACCAAGGGAAACACGACCGCGGAACTGGCCAGGCCGAAAGCCGCCAAATGCGCCAGACCGAACCATGTGCTCGCCGCCAACACCGGTCCGATGCGAGCCCCTAGTAAATGCACCGCGGACGCGATCGCCTCGAAGGTGTCTTCGCCCCCGGCGACTACGAATACGGTGGCAAAGGAAAGCAGCCAGTTCATGGCAGACCATGCCAGCCACANNCCCTGCCGCAACCGTGATCGCGACTCGCAGGAGATTTAATCCGGCCAACGACCCCAGCCCCCAGCGCGGATCACCAGGCTCAGAGGCGCGATCGCCCGGAAAGTAGCTTTCGACAGCCCGGAGCGTCACCGCTCTTCCCAAAGCGGCCAGCCCAATCCACGCCATCGCCATGGCCAATCCGAGCACGATCAGGGCAGCGATGACTCGGGGCGCGCTGCCCTGAAGAATGTGCAGGATGGCCTGCGAGATCAATCCCGGTTGCCCACTGCGCAGCCGCCACAGATCGCCGGTTGAGACCGGCAGAGTTTTCAAATACTCCTCGAAGGAGAGCAGCAGCAGGAGGCAGGCAGCGAAGCCAAAGCTCCAGCGCCAGGCAATCTCGGCCAATCCAAGGGAAGGGCGGCGAAATATCGACCGGAAACCGCTCAGCGTAGGCGAGGCACTCGGCATCGGAGGTCAGGATAGCGCAGTCCGCGCCGGCGCGTCTCGGTAGAGAGTCCACGATTCCCCGCCGGAGGTCAGCGCACCACGATATTCAACAGCTTGCCGGGAACGACAATCGTTTTGACGATCTGCTTGCCGACCATGGCAGCTCTGATTTTTTCATCGGCCAGGGCGCCTTCGAGGATCGTATCTTCCGGCGCATCCACTGCCACGATGACCCGGCTGCGCAGCTTGCCGTTGATCTGCACCGGGATTTCGATTTCCTCTTCTTTGGCCAGCACCGCGTCGTATTTTGGCCAGGCCACGCGCAGCAAATTGCGTCCTTCACCCAGCATCTCCCACAACTCATGCGCCAGGTAGGGCGCAAACGGCGCGAGCAGGAGCACGAGATCGCGCTGGACTTCGGCGAGCAGGGGAGCGGTCAGCTTCTCGGACATCGAGCCCGTGGGCAACCCCGAAGCCTGGGCACCTTCGACAGCATAGAGTTCATTCACCAGTTCCATGATGGCGGAGATGCAGGTGTTGAAGTGCCAGCGGCCCTGAAAGTCATCGCTAACGCGCTTGATGGTCTGGTGAAGTTTGCGCTGGATTTGGCGTGCTGGTGGCGAGAGCGCCGGCGGTGCCGGCGAAGACATTGCAAGCAACGTCTCTACGGATGCGGCTTGTGCGCTCGCGGCGTTTCTTGTGACGAAACGATAGACCTTGCCCAGAAATCTTTGGATGCCAGCAATGCCGGAATCCTGCCAGTCTAGGTCTCGGTCGGGCGGAGCGGCGAACAGACTGTAGAGACGCGCGGCGTCGGCGCCGTAGCGGGCAATCATTTCGTCGGGGCTGACGACGTTGCCCAGGCTCTTCGACATTTTTGCGCCGTCTTTGATCACCATGCCTTGCGTGAACAAGCGCTCGATCGGTTCGTCGTTGGTGACGAGGCCCAGGTCGCGCATGAACTTGGTCCAGAAGCGCGAGTAAATGAGGTGCAGAATGGCGTGTTCGACGCCTCCGATGTACTGATCAATGCCGCGGTCCCCAAACCAATATGCCGCTGCGTTCGGGTCAAAGGGAGTTTGTTCGTTATGCGCGTCTGTGTAGCGGTAGAAATACCAGGACGAATCTACAAACGTGTCCATGGTGTCGGTTTCGC
>PKYX01000197.1 GCA_003132825.1 Acidobacteriaceae bacterium | reverse complement strand
TACATGGACTCAAACATATCCTCGACCAGTTTCTTCAGTTCGCTGTCGAAGACCCGAACCGGTTCGGCTGGAGTTTCGAGCACCGGACTGCCAAATTTCACGATGGGATAGATCATCGAGTGTTCTTCAATCAGTAGTTCTTCAGTTGCTGGCGGTAACCTTCAAAATTGCGCAGAGTCTCCGTCATGGAATCGCCGCCACATTTTTCGAGAGCGCAGCGGGCCAAGGTGAGCGCCACCATGGCCTCCGCGGCCACACCCGCCGCCGGCACTACGCATACATCCGAGCGCTCATAGGCGGCCTTGACCGGTTGCCGCGAATCAAAATCAACGGATTGCAGCGGCCGCCGCAAGGTGGAAATCGGCTTCAGGTAGCCGCTCACCCGGATGTCTTCCCCGTTTGAAATTCCGCCTTCGATGCCCCCGGCATTGTTCCGGCTGCGCTGAAACCCCGTAAACCCCGCCGTCGCACCGTAACCAATTTCATCATGCACGGCCGAGCCGGCAGAAGCGGCCGCCGTCACTCCGGCCCCGATCTCGACCGCTTTCACCGCCTGCAACGACATCACCGCTCCCGCCAGCAGGCCATCCAAGCGCTCATCCCATTGCGCATAGGTGCCCAGTCCGGGCGGAACGCCATGCGCCACCACTTCGAAAATCCCCCCGACCGAATCCCCCGTCTTCAGCGCGCGGTCCACTTCCGCTTTCATGCGCTGTTCCGCTTCAGCATCCGCGCAGTTCAGCAGAACCTCGTCACGGTCGGAAAGCCCGCGAATCTGCTCCCAGAGGATTTCCTTCTCGAGAGCAGCCTGTCCGACCGCCACCACGTGGCTCAGGACATCGATACCCAAAGCGCTCAGAAACAGTTTCGCCAGGGCCCCCACCGCCACGCGCGCCGCCGACTCTCGCGCCGAAGCCCGTTCGAGCACATAACGTGCCTCGGAAAAGTTGTACTTCAACGCCCCCGCGAGGTCCGCGTGCCCGGGCCGCGGCGAGGCCACGCGCTTATGCTTGGCCGGATCGCCTTCCTCGACCGGAAGCGCCTCCTGCCAATTCTTCCAGTCTTTGTTCTCGAGCAGCACGGCAATGGGCGAGCCGATGGTGTTCCCCTGCCGCACTCCCGACAAAATATGCGCCTTGTCGGTTTCGATCTTCATCCGTCCGCCACGCCCGTAGCCCTGCTGCCTCCGCCAAAGTTCGCGGTCCACAAACGCCAGATTCACCGCTAAACCGGCAGGCAAGCCCGACAGGAAGGCCACCAAGGCCTCGCCATGAGATTCCCCGGCCGTGAAGTAGCGCAACATGAACCCTGGATTGTATCCGATAGCCCGCCCAAACCCCGCAGAGGGGGGCTGTAGGGGGAGATTCTTCCCATTTGAGGCTGGAGCTTATGGCCAGGACTTGTTAGAATATCCTTATCATTCTCAGTGGAGCTCTGCCGGCAAAACCCGCGCCGCTGGCGGATTCTGTGGTGTCTCTGGCCTTTGAGGATAAGCCATGCCCCCAACTCTGTCATCGAGAAGGCGCACGCCCGCTCAGCTGTCTAACCCACCTGCCCCGCAACCCGGCGAAGGGTCGCACCCCATGCTCCGCGTCCAGGAAGAGGAGCGTAAACGCATCAGCCGCGAGCTGCACGATGGACTCGGCCAGGGACTGATGGTCTTACGCCTGCATTTGGGGACTCGAGCCGTCGGCAGCCACCTCGCCGAGTTGCAGTCGAAGATCCAAGAGGCGCTGCGGCTGATCGACTACACCATCGAGGATCTGCGGCGCATTATTGGCCGCCTGTCGCCGCGAACTCTCGAGGAACTGGGCTTGCCGGCTGCCGTGCGCAAGGAAGCCCGCGATCTCAGCCGGAATACGGGAATGAGAGCGCAGCTCGCAATATCGACGGATTTGCGCGCCCTTGGTCACGAACTCGAAATCGGCCTGTACCGTTCCCTGCAGGAAGCGCTGCACAATATCGCCAAGCATTCCCAGGCGCAAAATTTCAGAATCAACCTGGAGGACAGCGGCACTTCGGTGAGCCTGGTGGTCGAGGACGATGGCATCGGATTTTCCGGGAAACACGACTCCGGCCACCGTAGCTTTGGCCTGCTGGGCATCCGAGAGAGGATTGCCGCTCTCGGTGGCAGAGTTCGGATTCGCTCCNNCCCGAGTCCGGACGGGCGACCTCCCAGCGCCGGCTCGCAATCGTCCACTGAAACCGGTCCGCTGAGGACCGCCGGTTCGATAAGACGCTCGCCGGACAGTTGCGCATGTTCGTACTCTGAAATGTCAATCCGCTGCATCGTCGTCGATGATCACACCTTGTTCCGCGAGGGGGTGCGCCGCCTGCTTGAAACCGAAGCCGACTTCGCGGTCGTAGGCGAAGCGAGCGACGCAGCCGAGGCCCTCGAAAAGGTCCGCGAACTTCGGCCCCACGTAGTCCTGATGGATATCGGCATGCCCGGCATGTCCAGTTTCGAGGCTGTCCGCCTCATGCGTCGGTACTGTCCCGAAACCCGCGTCATTTTTCTGACCATGCACGAGGATGAGGAATACCTGCTGCAATGCCTGGCGGTGGGAGCAGTCGGCTACGTACTGAAGGATTCACCGGCCTCCGAGCTCATCGATGCCGTCCGCCAAACCTATCGGGGAGGCAAGTATTTCAGCCCGAATTTGGCGAATCGCCGGGGAGAACCTTCCCGTGTCCTGGCCCGCGCCATCGGACACGGTCCTTCCCTGACCCCACGCGAGCGCGAAGTGGTGCGGATGATCGCCGAAGGCGATTCGGTTCGCCAAATCGCGGGACGGCTCCGTCTAAGCGTCAAAACCGTGGAAGCCCACAAATTTAACCTCATGCGCAAACTCAACATCCACAACAAGGCACAACTGGTCACCTACGCCTTCCAGAAGAAAATCATCAAAGTGCCGGCGGGAACCTAACGCCGGCGTCTGGCCGGCCGGGTTAGGAGTGAAACGACGGCACTAGGGTCGCGGCCCGGCCTTCCGCTCCGCCAGCCGCTGATTGATTTCTTCCGATTTTCCTCGCGGAATGCTCAGCGACTTCCACTCCCTGGAGCGCAAGTGCTTGGCCAAAAACACTATCTGCCCGACGTGATACGCGTAGTGCGCCACTTGCCGGTTCAGCGCCTGCAGTACGCTGTGGGGTTCGCCGCGAATGGTGACGACGCCCGTCAAGTCTTCCGGGCGCAGCGCGTCTACAACCCCGAGCACCTGCGCCCAGCCCTCGTCCCACCAGCGCATCACGTCCGCCCGTGTGACACCCGGGGCCATTTCGAACTCCTGATCCCGATGCCTGTCGGGCTTTTCCCCGTCACTGGTGAGGAAGTCGGTAAAGCGCGAGCGCATGTTCCCCGCCATATGCTTCACCACGACGGCCACCGAATTCGACTCCGGATCAAGGGCAAGGAAGACATCTTGATCCGTGAGCTGCGCCATCGCGCCCTCCGCCAGCCGCTTGTGCCCGCGAAACTGGCGTCGAACTTCATCGAGATAATGCGATGCGACCTCNNCGCCGAGCGAGGGGCCGCCGAGTGCCAGGTCAATCGGGCGGTTTGGGGCTCAGCTCTTCCCCCACCCGCCACCGCCCGGCGTCTCAATCCGAATTCTCTCTCCCTGACGCAACCTTATATTGAACTTCCCCGGCAATTTCTCCCGCCGCCCACCCTGCCGGATCACACAAGTTTTCCCCCTCGCGCCCTGGTTGCCGCCGCCCAGCCCCCAGGGTGCGATGGTTCGGCGGTCGGCGAGCACCGTAACTTCCGCCTCCGTCAGCACTTCGATCTCGCGCACAATCCCGTCCCCGCCGCGATATTTCCCGGCGCCTCCGCTGCCTGGCCGCAGAGAATATCGTCGCACCCGCAATGGATAGGCATACTCGAGCGCTTCGGCCGGGGTATTCAACGAATTCGTCATGTGCGTATGCACACCGGAAACGCCCGCTTTGGTCGGCCGCGCGCCCATCCCGCCGGCAATCGTCTCGTAGTAGGCAAATGGCTTCCCTGTCCGCGGATCGATCCCGCCGATCGTCAGATTGTTCATCGTCCCCGAAGCTGCCGCAGGAATGCGCTCCGGAAGGGCTTTCGCCAGCGCCCGCAGGAGCACATCCACGATGCGCTGCGAAGTCTCCACATTTCCCCCCGCCACCGCCGCCGGGGGGCGCGCGTTCACCACCGTGCCCTCGGCAGCCAACATTCGAATTGGCCGCATCAGCCCCGCCGTCGCCGGCACATCGTCTTGCAACAGACAGCGAAACACATAAAAGCAGGCCGAGAAAGTGATTGCCTCCACCGCGTTCACGCTCCCCGCCACCTGCGGATCGCTGCCGGCAAAATCGATGGTGACGACCGGGCGCAGAGCTGCTCCGGGCGGAAGAGACGGGATCTTTGGCTCGCGAACCTGGCGAGCTCCTCGGCCTGAATCATCACGAGGCCTTCGCCCGGGCGCATGGTGAAACGTCAGCGCCACAGCGATCTTGACCGGCTTGCTCGTGATTCCGTCATCATCGAGGAAATCCTCCGCCCTGTAAGTTCCCCGCGGCACCCGCTCCAAGAACGCCCGCATCATCTCTTCCGAATATTCCAGCAACTCCCGCGCCGCCCGTCGCACGCGGTCGGCGCCATAGCGCCGGCAGATTTCCCGCAGCCGTTCGACCCCGGTATGGCAAGCCGCGATCTGCGCTCCCAAATCACCCTCCCGCTCCTCGGGCGTACGCACATTGTTCAACAGCAGCGTCAGCACATCCTGCACCATCTTGCCTGCACGCATGATTCGCACCGGCGGGATGCGCAACCCCTCCTGATAAATCTCGCGGCACAGTCCCATCGATCCCGGATAGGCCCCGCCGACATCGGCATGATGGGCCCGCGCCGCGACATAGAAATCCGGTTTCGGGTGAGGCGGGCGGCCTTGCCCGCCGGCTTTCCCTGGGCGGCTGCGGGCCGTGCGGCCTTCGACCCACACCGGCGCCACCAGGGTAATGTCCGGCAAGTGTGTGCCCCCGCGAAACGGATCGTTCAGCATCGCTACATCTCCATCGGCAAGTTCGAACGCCGCAATCGCCGCCCGCACCGACATCGGCATCGACCCCAAGTGCACCGGCATGTGGTCGCCCATGGCAATGACTTCGCCGTCTCGATCGAACACCGCGCAGGAGTAGTCCCTTCGCTCTTTGATGTTGGGCGAAAACGCAGTGCGGCAGAGCGCCGCCCCCATCTCCTCCGCAATCGAGTGGTAGAGGTTCTTGAAGATTTCGAGTTCGATCGGATCGCGAGGCATCGGACCGGAAAAGTTTACAAGCATTACGATCATTCCATCCGCCGGTCGCCTCTCGGTGCAACCTCCGGCATCAGAATTGTGTTGACAATGAATGTAATAGACCCCAATATCTTGTGGTAACAGTGATGCCCATCCTACGATTAGGCATCGATTTGCAGCTAGGCCCTGGTTTTTACGGACCCCCGCAAGGGAAAAATCGTTCACGGAGGAAACTTCATGCCAGCAAAGAAAAAGGCAAAGAAGAAAAAGAAGCACTAACCGTCCGCGAGACGTTACTTCGCACAGACCGTAAAGTTCTTTCTGACAGTTCGACATTGCCTCTCGAGAGAAGCACCTCCCGAGGGGCTTTTTCCTGCTCCCGACCTTCCCTCCCGACGCAAAAGTGCCTGGCCCCGAAAATCGGGGTTGTCCCGGAAGCCGGGTCGTGCTAGAAACGCCAGTGGGGAGATTGCCGTTCCAGTTCCGCAACCGATCGCGGATCTGCTAAACCCGATGAGTCCTCGAACCGACGCCAAGGCCGCTGAAGTGGTAATCCCGGAAAGGCTCTACTTCCGCATCGGCGAAGTGGCGCGCCTGTGCCGTCTTCCGGCCTACGTTCTGCGTTTCTGGGAGACGGAGTTCTCCCAGCTCAAGCCGATCAAGAGCAGCACCGGCCAGCGCATGTATCGTCGCAAGGACGTAGAGAGTGTTCTGCGCATCAAAAAGCTGCTCTACGAGGAAGGCTTCACGATCGCCGGCGCCCGGCAGCACCTGCGCGCCGAAACCAAAAGCGATAGGAAGCAAACGCCGCTGCCTTTCCCCTCCGCTGCCCCTGCCAATCTGAATCCCATCCGCCAGGGCCTGCGCGAAATCCTCACCCTGCTTTCGGCGCGCGCCTGAAGCCGCCGTTTCCCGTTCGGCACGACCCGGCCAAAGGTTGCCTTCTGCCTATATCTTCCGACCCATAGTACCCATATCTTGCGACCTACAAGAATTCCTGTATTGCGTGGTCCCGCTCTTGCCATGTCTTCTGGAGGCGCGCAGAATAGCGGCGTCCGAAAACACTTGCGTGGAGGAGTGAACAATGAAAGCCAGCGCTTTTGTTCTGTTGTTTGCGCTCATGACTGTGGCTTGGCAGACCGCCTCGGCCCAGCCGCCTGTGGAGCGTATTACGAAGGAAGTGCATCACGAATTGGCGCTACTGCCCTACTACGGGGTCTTTGATTTTTTGGCCTATAAGGTTTCCGCCGACGGCACCGTCACTCTGCTCGGCCAAGTCACTCAGCCTACGCTGAAGTCCGACGCCGAGAACGCCGTCAAGCACGTCGAAGGTGTCGAGCACGTGGACAATCAGATCCAGGTGCTTCCGCTCTCGCCCCTGGATGACCAGATACGCCACGTCGCCTTCCGCGCCATCTACGGCAGCCCGCAGTTGACCAAATACGCATGGCAATCGGTGCAGTCGATTCACATCCTCGTCGCGAACGGCCACATCACGCTCGAGGGCATAGTGGACTCGCAAGCCGACAAAGAAGTTGCGGAAATACGAGCTAAGACCGTGCCCAATGCATTTTCTGTAGATGACCACCTGATCGTGGCGGGAGGCAAATAAGGGCAAGAATATACTTGACCCGACCAAGATAGTTCTGTATTATTTGAGTCATGGAGAANNAACTGCATTGACTATCTCGCTATCCGTCGATGGCCGGACGGGAAAGTGGTTTGTCCGACTTGCGGCTGCGAGACTGTGAAATTCAGCGAGAAGCGCCGGACTTGGACCTGTGCCAAGCATCATGCAAAACGCGAGTTCTCCATCAAGATCGGCACCGTCATGGAAGATTCTCCGATTCCCTTGGACAAATGGCTCACTGCAACTTGGATGGTCACCAATTGCAAGAATGGCATCTCCAGCTACGAGATCGCTCGTGACGTGAAGGTAACTCAGAAGTCGGCATGGTTCATGCTGCATCGGATTCGCCTTGCGATGCAAGACGATTTCTTCGGGTCCAAGCTGGACGGCGAAGTCGAAGTCGATGAGACTTTCATCGGCGGCAAAGCGCGAAACATGCACGTTAGCGAACGCAAACGCCGGATCACTGGTACTGGCGGCAAGGACAAGACTGCCGTCATTGGCATCTTGGAGCGTGGCGGAAAGGTTCGCGCTGCTGTAATCCCCAGCCGCAAGCGCAAAGTGCTGCAAGAGGAAGTACGCAAGCATGTCACCGCTGGCGCGGCTCTCTATACCGATGCGCTCATGTCCTACGACGGTCTGGCGGGTGAATATGCTCATCAAGTCGTTGACCACGCGACTCAGTACGTAGACGGTCGCGTACACACTAACGGCCTTGAGAATTTC
>PKYX01000498.1 GCA_003132825.1 Acidobacteriaceae bacterium | reverse complement strand
TCAGCCATTTGCCCATCGTGCCTTACGTCACCACCAATCCCGCGACTTTGTCCCCGACCACCCCACCCACCCAACCCTGACGGGCTGTCGGGTAGGCCAGTCGGCGCTGGGCGCAGCCGAAGGGAAAACCGTTTTCCGTTGCGACGCCCGGATTCTTTTTCTTGTCTTCTTGTCTTTTCTTCAGTTCTTGTCTTCAGTTCTTGTCTTCGGCGCTCAACGGGGTTTGCCGATGAATGTGGTAGATCCGCAAGTTGTCGTCCTCAAAATACACATCAGCATCGGAATGGTGTTCCCGATAGCTCTCGCACATTTGCAAAGCGGCTGACTCCAGGCTCGCCCGGCCGGCGGGAGAGCGATAACTGCGGTAGGTAGAGTCCATCAGCACGCCGAAGGAGACGGAAGCGGGCTCCTGGGAAAAAATCTGAAACGGCGTCTTCTCCACATAGATAAACAAGTCTTGCGGCGCGTCCCGGAATCGGAACTCGGGAGCGGAGACTTGGTCTCGATACTTGTCGACAAACCCCGCCAAGTCTTCATATCCGCCATACCCGAAAGTTTCCGAGAGTTGTTCCACCGGTGCGGCAACCAGCCACTTCTGTCGGGGAAACTCAAAGGCGATTTCTTCGGTTTTGCGGGCGGCGGACTCATATTCCAGCGGTTGTTCGAAAGGCTGACTCGGCGGCAGCCAAACCACGGCGACCACAAGACATGCAATCAGGAGAACCGCTTCCGCGTTTGCTCCGGTCCCATGACGCAGTAGGGCTGCAATGAGGCCGATCAAACCTCCGACCCCGAGGGCGGCCGCAAGCGGCAAGATGTTAAAGGCCTGATTCGTGAAGGCATCTCCGATGGTCAAGGTGGAGTATGCGGCCAAGCCATAGCAAGAAAAAAACAGAGCGGGGAGCGTTAGCGCCGGCCGAAACAGCAGAGCCGTGCCTGCGATCACCAGGATCAACAGCAAAAACGGCGAGATGATCCCAACCAAAAGCACGCAGCACGCCAGATCCAGGAGGGAATCGGTCCCCGAGTTCCGGTACAAGTCCGCCAAAAGAGCAAGGCCCAGCAGCAGGAATCCGAGTCCCAGTTCCAACTCTGTGCTGGCCCGGGTGGCGGCCGGGGAGCTGGCCCAAAAGATGCCATAAAGCTTTTGCGCCACCGAAGTCGCTACGACGGGGTCGTGTCGCACAGGCGGAAAAGCGGAGGCTCCCAGACAATACATGGTGGCTAGACCGGCCGCTGCGGAACGGGTGCAGGTTCGAACCAGCAATCCCGCGGCCACGACGAAGAATATTCCTATGATCGGAGCCAGGAATCGGGTCACCTGCATGGGATCAACGCCGCTGATCAACGAGGTGGTTGCAATCAACGCGGGAAACACAAACGGACGGCCTCCCGGGTTTAAGTTGAGCAGCGCTTCCCGAGCATGCAGCAGAGAACCGTACTGTTCTGGCTGATCGAAGCGAAGTTCCCGCAACGCCACGCTCGAACGCAGAGCACAGGTCATTAACAGGACTACGATGAAGCACGCAACCGGCAGTTCCCTGCGTTCCAGGAATTGTGCCCATCGGCGCGGGTGCTGTCTCCAGGGCGATGGAGAGGCGCTCGAACGGGAGCGAATGGACAACAGGCGTGAGCCGAAGGACTGAGCTTCGACGCTTCGCAATAGATGAAGGACGGTTCCTTGCGCTCCCTGCATGGCCTTCCGAAACGCCCAGCCATGGCTTCGCAGCCAGGCGACCATCAGCCCGAGGACAAACAAGAATATGAGGGTGATCGCGGTCAGAGCCTTCAGGGTCGTCAGCAGGACAACCACAATGGCTGCGGCAAGTGCCATGCGCGCGCCATTACCGCCGATTCTAAGGGCCAGGGGGCGAACCTGTCGGGGCGTGAAAATGCGAGTCGGATACCACAGAAATGCCAGCGCAAAGCTGACGAGTATCCATGTAGCTTTGAGCGAATCGAAAATCATACGGCTTAGGAAATCGAAAAGTAGTAATCGGGATGACGCAAGACTTGCCGAACTGCCTGGTTACATCGCCAGAAAACCACGCCTGATCCCGCCAGCAATCCGGCAGCTGCGTACTGCACACCCAGTAAGTGACTCAGTCCGTATCCCACCAAAAGGTTGACCCCCAATCCCAACGCCACCGCCCGCAGAGCCAGGGACGTTGCGTTGACGCTCGCTAGAATGACATTTTCGAACAGCGCGATGCTCAACAAAAGGTAACCGAGTCCGCCGAGTGCGGCGGTTTCCAATAGTTTGGCTGAAGTCACCTGGCCAGGCAAGTGGCAAAAGGCGAACCAGGCAGCCAGCGCAATCACTCCAAAGACCAGGAAGATGGCCAGCACATTCTTCGTGTGACGTTTGCGGAGTTTGTCGACCAGTTGAGCGCTGCTGGTTTGTGGCAGTTCGGCGGCCAAGCGGCGCCAGTAGCGCAAATAGGCATCGCTCAGCACCTCGACTAGGGCCGCAGTAATCAGAAATGCCAGCAGCACCAGGTCCATTCCCCTCTTGTAGGCTGAGTCGATTCCGAAACTCAGTCCGGAAACCCATGGAATGGCGGTCCCGGCCGTGAGTCTGTCGGCAAAGAGAAAGCCGAAATACACGGTTCCATAAAGGTAAAACGGCGCCAGCGAAATGAACGCGACGCTCGATCGCGGCCGCGCGCTGCCTTTTGCGTCCGGGTTCTTTTTCTCCAGGTCACGGAAGGCTGCCCAGACACATGCCGTCGCACACAACACGGCGACGACTGGACACAGCATCAATAGAACGATCGTTCCGGGATGGGCCAGCAGGTTTATCGCTGCGACCGTGGTGGCGCTGGCCGCAAAAATCAGGGGTATGCCCCAGGCGATTCCCTGGACCGACATCACCGCGCACAGCATCCACAGAAGGCTCAGACTCACATAATTACCGGCCGCGAGCATCAGATAGCCGCCGGAAAACGCGCGAAAATAAACCCCTAAGACGATTCCGAGGAACATACAAACGACACTGCTCACCAATCCCAGCTTCAGCAACATCTCGCACCAGCGGCGAGCCAAGTACGGCTCTTTCATCCCAAAGTAAAAATTACCGCTGCGGGAGATCATCTGGATGAATCCGCCGGTGGTAATTAGGCTGGCAATCAGAGAGAGACTCAATGCCCCGCCAAATTCGGGCGAAACCTGCAGGGCGTTGGGACGCAAATATTCCAAAACTAGCAGAGCCATCCATGGAATCGAGTAGGCGAAACTTAGCGAAAACTTGCGCAGCGACAGCTTTGCTTCCAAGAGCAGAACCCGCCACGAGCGGTGGCTGGCGGCGAATTGTTCCGGAACTGAGTGCGGGGGGAAACGCAAAAAGATGTGTTCTGCCAGGGAAAAAACGTCGGAAAAGCCCCAGCGTCCAACCGATCGGTCGTTGTAGCCGAGGGATTCAATCAGGGCTGCGACTTCGCGAGCGTCGGCGATTTGGGGAGACACTCCCCGAACCTTGTCGAGTAACTCTTCTGGACTTCCCTTCATTGGATTGCTCCGCAGTCAAAAGTCACGGCCGGAGGGAGAGACTCGTGGCGGAGTGCCTCGCCGGCTTCTTGCGGTGCCGGCGATGAAACCAGCCGGACGGAGTGATCCCTGCTGTCGATAACCACCAGAGAAGCGCCCGCCTGCCTCCAGAACCGAAGGCCGTCGGAACCCGCGCTCAAGGGAGGCTGCAAGTCCTTCAGCATCGCGCCGCTCAAGAGGCGCTCGGCAGAATGGCACAGGCGATCCGGCAACATGCCGCTGACGGCCGCGAAGTTGGGCTCTCCCCAACTGAAGCCATCGAGGTCATACAACCACGCACTCCACCACGCATAATTGAACTTGTCCGGCCGGAAGGATTCTTTTTCCGCGTAGGTCGTGGTAACGAAGATGCGGGATCCATACTGCTGGCGATACTTGAGAGCCGGAAGCAAACGCTGCTGCCACTCGGCCGCGTCCTCATACTCCCCGTTCTTTACCTGAAAGGACTCGAGCAGGAAAAGGTCTCGTCGATCGAGCGCCGGAGGCAGGTGGCGAGGATTCTTGCCGCGCAAATCATCGAGGCTGAACAACTCCTCGGGATAAAATGCATTGGGAAAGGCGCTGAGACCTAATTCGTGGATATACCGGACCGCCATATTCTGGCGTTCACGATCCACTCCTGGCCAGTCGTAGCCGGCTTCATCCAAGAAAACTCCAGCGACGCCCATGCGCTTCCACAGAAGGATCCGCTCGCGTAGTTCTCGAGCGCTCAGAAGTTTCTTTTCTGGCGCGGAGCCGGGAATGTCTCCTAGGCAAACATACCCGTAAAAGTGGGTTCGCGGGTTGCGGCGCTTCGCGGCGGCGATAATCTGCACGGTCTTCCGATGTTCGCCTGGATCCCCCTCGGGGGAGCGGCCTGGTTGCTGATCGGGGAACTCCATGCCATCGCCGAGCACCACAACGTCGTACCCGCTGAAAACCCGAACCGCTTTCTCCACAGCTCCCGCGGACTGGTTGACTAGGCTGGGATACCCGTAATACACGGCGAGCCGCGCGGGCCCTCGGGGCCGCAGCGGGCTCTGCGCGAATAACCAGCTTGATCCCACGAACGTCATCATGATCACCAGGCCCGACCGAACAAGCAGGACGCACACTCCAATCATTCCGTTAGTCGTCTGGACACAGCGAAAACATCACTAAAACGAGGGAGGAATAATACGCTCTGCCGCCGCAAGTGGAGATACAGCTCACGCCCCTGATGACACTTTAGAGGCACCGGCACCCGGCGACAAGAAGACAATAGTACCTCGGACGCTAGGCCATCTTTCGCGCCGCCAACGGAGACGTTTTAGGGGAGAGATTAGTCTATGGCACCAAAGAGTCATTATCCCAGTAGTAATGGGCGGCTGGTCCCGGTTTTCGCCTGTGTTTTGACCGCGTTTCAACCCCCCCACCTGGTATCGACGCCCTGCGCGTTACTTCTGGACACGCTCTTTAGCGAGGCTTCCACGTACTTCTGACACCTCCCCAGAAAACCTAACCGGGCTCAAAGTGGGAACAGATGCACTCCCCCAAACGGTCATGGCCCAAAAAAGACCTCAGGGCCGCCAGATTCGGGCGAGAGCGTCCCACATTCTACTCCGTGCAGCGCCCTTTGACGCTGGAAAGGCTCGACCGTGAAAAACTACTCCCCCAAGCAGCGCACGATCGCATTTTTTCTATTTACAACCGCTTCCATCGTCCTATTCCAAGCCCTGGCTCTTGGCCAAAGCCTGAGCTCCCCCAACCTCAACTTCGGCAGCGTTGCCCAAGGCGGCACTCCGTCGCGATCTGTGGTTTTCACCAATTCCGGCGACAGAAGCCTGGTTATTCAGAGTGCAAACGTGAGGGGAACGGCGTTTCGGCTCGCTGCTCCGACCTTGCCCTTGGCCTTGACGCCCGGGGCTAGCGCAAGCTTTATCGTTACTTTTACGCCGGCAACCGCAGGAAGATTCAACGGGAGCGCATCCATCACCTATGCTAGACACGCCGGCCAGGGCCAACCTCAAAGCGCGAGGATATTTCTGTTCGGGGTCGGAGGTCGAACCAGTTCTGGTCCCGCGGCACTGCGATCGATCACCGTCAGCCCGGCCCTGGCTTCGATTGCGGCGGGAGCGACCGAGCAGTTCACGGCCACGGGCAACTATAGCGACGGCAGCACAAAGAGCCTGACTTCGAGCGCGACGTGGACTTCTTCGGTTCCGGCCGACGCGACGGTTACGGCTGGCTTGGCGAAAGGAGTGGTGGCGGGNNCGGCGGCGGTGCTGCGTTCCATCACGGTGACCCCGGCTCTGGCTTCGATTGCCGTGGGAGCGACCGAGCAGTTCACGGCCATGGGCAACTATAGCGACGGCAGCACAAAGAGCCTGACCTCGAGCGTGACCTGGACTTCTTCGGCTCCGACTGAAGCGTCGGTCACGGCGGGCCTGG
>PKYX01000114.1 GCA_003132825.1 Acidobacteriaceae bacterium | reverse complement strand
GTCGGCATACGACCGTTGGCGAATCGCGGCGACTCCGGCAATACCGCGGCGCTCTCTCGGGAACATACCATTCGCATCGACAGATCCGGATTGTTAACCATTGCGGGGGGCAAGTGGACTACCTATCGCCGCATGGCTGAGGATTGCATCGATCAGGCTGCGGTCCTGGCCGAACTTCCGGAGAAGCCTGCGGTTACGTTGCATCTCGATATTCACGGATTTCACAGAAATGCCAGCGAATTTGGAAATTTCGCCATTTATGGGAGTGACGGCGGCGCGATCCAGGAGCTCATTCGCCAGGATCCGAGCCTGGGAGAGCCGTTGCACTCGGCGCTGACCTACTGCGCCGCCGAAGTGGTCTGGGCCGCCAGAGTCGAAATGGCCCGGAGTGTCGAAGATGTGCTGGCGCGCCGTACCCGGGCGCTGTTCCTCAATGCCCGAGCGGCTTCGGAAATGGCTCCGCAGGTCGCCGCCATCATGGCGCGTGAGCTGCAGCAGGAAGATCGGTGGATCACGCAGCAAGTCNNGGCGGGTTGCTCGGAAGGGTTCCGTCTGGCGCCAGCGGGCGCTGAAATCAGGTAGGATTCCAGAATTGTGGTGTGCTAGTATCCCCCGCAAGTTGCTTGTTTCCTGCTGGGAGGCAAAATCTGATGGCCGTCGCACTCCGGCCCTTGAGCACGGGAGAATTGCTCGATCGGGTGTTTTCTCTCTACCGTGCGCATTTTGCGTTGTTTGTCGGCATTGTCGCGTTGCCCCACCTGATAACCCTGGCTCTCCAACTGTTCGTGGGTCTGCGAATAAGCTCCCCCGGCTTCGGAATCTCCGCGATGCTCGGCACTTTTCTGTGGGGCATGATCCTCAGCGTGGCTGCCCTGGTTGTGGGTGCCGCTTCACAGGCGGCGACCGTGGTGGCGGTCTCCCAGGTGTACCTTGACCGGCCGACCAGCGTGGGGGACGCGTACTCGCGGGTCAAGGGCCGCATCGGGATCGTGCTGTTGCTTACGTTCCTGATGGGATTGGCCATTGGTGTGGGCTTCCTTTTCCTGATTGTGCCTGGCATTCTGCTGGCGCTGATGTGGTCGCTGGCGATTCCGGTTGCGGTTTTGGAAGACAAGGGCATTGGCGATTCCATGTCGCGAAGCGCAGAACTGACCAAGGGGCATCGCTTCCGGATTTTCGTGATTTGGCTGTTGTTTATCATTCTTACGGTGTCGGTGTCCGCGCTGCTGCAATGGCCAATCACCTTGACCGTGGCCATGCTCACGCGGGGCAATCCCTTCGCCATGCTGGCGTGGGTTCAAACCGTGTCCGCGGTCATGACATTCATTTCCCAATCCCTAGTAGGTCCACTGGCGACGATTGCGTTCTCTCTGGTGTACTACGACGAACGCGTGCGCAAGGAGGCGTTCGACCTGCAACTGATGATGGCCACGCTCGACGGCGCTCAACCGGCGGCGGCCCCATCGGTCTAGACCGGCACATGACCGCATCGCGAACCTTCCTCACTCTGCTGCTGGCCCTGACTGTCTCCGTGACCTGTGTTGCGGATACGGGAAATTCGGCCATGACGCCGGAGCAATACGGCGCGGAACTGGATCGCCTGCTGACGGCCACGCAGCAGCTCGGTGAGGCTGGCCCGCCGATTTCCGAGTTGCGCAAGGAGTTGCCACCCGTTTGGCAGGTGCAAACCCGGGAAAGGAAGTTTGCGATACCGACAGACGGGCTGGCGCGCGATTTGCGCCGGCTCCATCAGAGATTTGATCCCGAGCTTCAGAAGAGTATTTGCGAACAGTTGAGGGGCCTGCGCGCCGATCTCGCCGCCTACGAGAAAGCTCCCAGGGACATTTCCCGGCAGCGAGCCATTCTGGCCGGCATTGTTGCGCGCCGGGAATTCCACGACCTCCACGGTCCCAGCTGGAGCGAGCGCCTCAAGCAGAGGTTTGTGGAGGCTCTGCTCTATTTCTTGCGACGATTTTTCCCCGTGTCCGCGATCCCTACCGTTGGCAGAATCTTGGTTTACAGCTTGCTGGGAATCGCGATGCTCGTGCTGGCACTCTGGCTCTACCGCAGCCTTCGACGCGGGGCGGCGACGGTGCGAGTGGTTCCTCCAGTTCTACCGGTGTCCGCCAAGGAGTGGACGGTCTGGATGGCGGAAGCGCGCGCAGCGGCGCTGCAGGGAAACTGGCGGGATGCCATTCATCTTTCGTATTGGGCGGGCATTTCTTTTCTGGAGATCGCGGGCATGTGGCGGCCCGATCGCGCCCGTACGCCCCGGGAATATCTTCGGCTGCTGCCCTCGTCAAGCGGGTATCAACCCGCATTGACAGCGTTGACCCGTGACTTTGAAGTCGTATGGTACGGGAAGCAAGAGGCCGACGCCCAGGCGTTCTCCCGCGCGCTGAAGAGATTGGAACAACTGGGATGCCGCTGAAACTCGATGGCAACGATCGCAAGATCATGCTGGTGGCGGGCATTCTGGTTGTGTTGCTGGTCGCCGGCGCTTTGATCTTCGGGAAAGGACAGGGGTCGAAGGCCGAGCTGCCAACCACTTTCTCAACCGCTTCCGAGGGGGCTGAGGCCGCTTACCTCTTACTGCAGGAGTCGGGCTTCAAGACTGAGCGCTGGGAGAGGTCGCTGAGCGATTTGCCGGATCCTGCCGGAAAGACACTGATCCTGGCTTCGCCGATGGCGGCTCCGACCCCCGGAGAACGCGAGAGCCTGGCAAGGTTCCTGCTCGGTGGCGGCCGGCTGATTGCCACGGGAATGTTTGCCGGAGTGTTTCTACCGCGGGATTCTTCGATTCCGGACTTCCTGGGCGCGATGACCTGGAAACGCGTGCGCGCGCTTTCGCCATCGGCCATCACGCGGGCCGCCCCGGAGATCACGATCGCTCCGGAGGCATTCTGGCAAGCAGATTCCGATGCGCTACCGCTCTATGGAGATGAGACCAATGTCAGGGTGGTGAAGTTTCGGTTCGGCCAAGGCGAGGTGATCTGGTGGGCGTCGGCCACTCCGCTCACCAACGCCGGGCTCAAGGAACCGGGGAATCTAGAGTTCTTTCTGGCTTCGATCGGTGACGGGCCAACCGAGGTGCTGTGGGATGAATATATCCACGGCTATCGGGAAACCCTGGCGGGTTCGGTCTGGCACTCGGCCGTGATGTGGATATTTCTGCAACTGGGATTGCTGAGCGCAATGGTGCTGGCCACATTTTCCCGGCGTAGCGGACCGATCTTTCGGCCGGTAACGAAGGCTCGTCTTTCCCCGCTTGAGTTTGTGCACACGCTGGGAGGCCTGTACGCGCGTGCTGGCGCGAGTTCGGCGGCGGTCGATATTTCTTACCAAAGATTCCGCTACCGGCTCACCCGTCGGCTTGGCATGGCGAGCAACGCCTCTGTCGACGACTTGCAGCAAGCGATCGAGGATCGCTGGAATGTGCAGAACGAGCGGCTGATCAACACCCTTCGCGCGTGCGAGTCGGCGCGGTACCATCCTGACCTAGGTCCGGCGGAGGGCCTGCAATTGGTCCAGGACCTCTACAAGTTTGCCGATGAACTCAAGCTTTTTCGCGTATCCGGCAAGGAGAAGAAATGATCGAGGCAGTGCCGAAACTGGTCGAGCACATTCGCGCTGAGATGAATAAAGCCGTGGTCGGCCAGGAAGACCTCAAAACCCAGTGCATGCTGGCTCTGCTCTGCCGGAGCCATGCCCTGGTCGAAGGTGTGCCTGGAGTGGCCAAGACCCTCACCGTGAAGGCGCTTTCTCGACTCTTGCGCTTGGAATTTCAGCGAGTGCAGGCCACCTCAGACTTGATGCCGTCCGATGTCGTCGGCACCAACGTGCTCAATCTATCGAACAGCACGTTTCAGCTTCACCAGGGCCCGGTCTTCACCGATCTGCTGCTGGTGGACGAAGTGAATCGCATGCCACCCCGCACTCAGGCCGCGCTGCTCGAGTGCATGGAAGAGCATCAAGTGACCATCGATGGAACGCGTTATCCGTTGTCCCCGTTTTTCACCGTTTTCGCCACCCAGAATCCGATCGAATTCGAAGGGACTTACCCGCTGCCTGAAGCCCAGCTGGATAGATTCCTGCTGAAGATTCACGTGCCCTATCCGGAGGAACAGAACGAAGTGCGCTTGCTGAGCAATGTGCAGGCTGGATTCGAGTCACGGGAGCTCGACCAGATGGGTTTGGTCGCTGCCGATCCCGAACTGTTGAAACAGGCACAGCTAGAAACCAAGAGCGTCACGGTGCAGGAATCGCTGTTTAGGTACATCGTACAAATTGCTCGCCGGACACGGGAGTGGCCCTCCTTGTCGCTCGGGGCGAGTCCGCGAGCCGCGGTCAGCCTCCTGGCCGTTGCCAAAGGAGTCGCGGCCATGGACGGACGGGATTACTTGATTCCCGATGATGTCAAGCAGGCGGCGACGCCGGTGCTGCGCCATCGCATCGTGCTCAAGCCGGAGGCCGACCTCGAAGGAGTAACTCCGGACCAGGTCTTGCAAGATGTGCTGCGCGCCGTCGAGGTGCCGAAGTGAGTGAGCCGGGCAGCCTGGTTCCGCCGCCGGTCGAAGGAGTCGCGCGTCCCTACCAGCGCTGGGGAGCGGCCTTTGGCGGACGATTCTTCCTGCTATTCGCAATCGGACTGATCTGGCTTGCCCCGGCTTTTGTCGATCCTCGTTTCGTCTACGCCATGCTGGCCTGGGATGGTTTGGTTGGGCTGGCCTGGGCGGTGGACTTGGCCCAGCTGTCGAAGCCATCCGAGCTGAAGGTCAAGCGCTCGTGGCGCGCCCCCACCGCCCTTTCGGTCAGCTCGGAGATCGAACTCACGCTGACCAATCAGTCGAGTGCGACCGTACACGCGGTCATTGTGGACAGCGTTCCTCAGTCCCTGCGGTTTGCCCCTGCGCAGGTCGAGATCAGCGCTCGGGCGCACGGCGATGCGGCAACCACCTTTGCCATCTGTCCGCTCAGACGCGGCGAAGCCCAGCTGGGGGATGCCTATGTGCGTTATCAGAGTCCGATGCGGATCGCGGAGCGGTGGGTGAAGGTACCCCTGGAACAGAGGGTCCAGGTGTATCCGAATTTGGACGAGGCCAAACGGCAGTCGGTGTTCCTAATGCGCAGCCGACAGATCGAACTCGAGAAGCGTCACTCGCGCATGCGGGGGATCGGCAGGGAATTTGAGAGTTTGCGTGAATATCGGGAAGGGGATGAGTATCGCGACATTTGCTGGACCGCGGCGGCCCGCCGGGGCAAGCTGGTGACTCGGGTCTATCAGGTCGAACGCAGTCAGACCATTTGGATCGTGATCGACTCCGGACGCTTGATGCGGGCCCGCATCGGCGAGCTGAGCAAGCTGGACTATGCCGCCAACGCCGCTCTGAGCCTGGCGCAAGTTGCGCTGTACTCGGGAGACCGGGTTGGTTTGATGACCTACGGGCGCGGGGTCCGTCAACGAGTGCCGGCCGATCGCGGTGGCCTCCATCTGCGGCAGCTGATGGAGAGCTTGGCCGACATGCAGGAGGAAACTTCCGAAGCCGACCACCTGCAGGCTGCGGGCCGATTGCTCACCGACCAGAAACGCCGCAGTTTGGTGGTCTGGCTGACGGATCTGGCGGAGACCGCCATGACGCCAGAAGTGATTGATGCGGCCTCGCGGATGATGCCCCGGCATCTGGTCTTGTTTGTCGTCATCGGACAGCCGGACTTAGGCGAGTTGGCGGCGCAGCAGCCCAAAGACGAGGAGCAGATGTTCCAAATTGCCGCCGCCCAGGAGGTGATTCATCGGCGCGATTTGCTGCTGGCCCGCTTGCGAGAACGTGGGGCATTGGCGCTAGAAGTAAGTTCAGGATCGCTGTCGCCGACGCTCGTGAACTCCTATTTGGAAGTCAAGCAGCGGAACCAGCTCTAGCCGGGTCCTTCGCCGCGGGAAGCCAGAAAAGGTAGGCCAGCAGGAGCGCAAATAGAGCCGCCGCCATCGAAAACTTCAGGGAGACCGCCAGGCCGGTGGGGGAGACGAACGCTTCGATAACGCCGGCGACCACGAGCATCGGCACCGAACCAAGCACCAGCTTGACCGCCTCCCGGCCGGCCTGGGCGAGGGATTCGCGCCGCGCCAAAAATCCCGGGAAAAGCAAGCCTTGCGCCATCCGCAGGCCCGCCCCGCCGGCAATAAAGATGGCGGGCAACTCCAGCACCCCGTGAGGCGCGACGAAGCTCCAAAGCTCCAGGCTCATTCCGGAAAGCCGGCAAGCGGTGCCAATCACTCCTAGCAACAATCCGTTGAAAACCAGCATGTAGATGGTGCCGAGGCCCGCCGTGATTCCTAGAGCAAAGGTCATGAAACCAACGCTGAGGTTGTTGGTCATGATGGCGCTCGAGGCGAGCGGTTTGATCCCGACAATGGAGTGCGTCCACATCTGGTGCCGCTCGATCGTCTCCACCATTTGCGGTCCGAGGATCTTGACCTTGAAATCCGGATCTTGATAAGTGAGGGCCGCGCCCACAGTGGCGGAGACGACAAAGATGCTGACTGCGAGCAGGCAATGTTTCAGGTGGCCGCGGAACACGCTCGGGTAGGTGTCCCAGAAAAACCAAAGTAATCCCCAGTGACTCGCTCTCCGCCCGGAATAGATGGTATTGTGAGCGCGCGCCAGCAGCTGATTCAAGTACCGGGAAAAATGCAGCGAACTTGGGTCCTCGCGGATGGTGGCCAGATCGGCTGCCGCCTGCCGGTACAGCAAGCCGAGCTCCTGCAGATCGTATCGGGTAAGCGATTTGAGACCGCCACGGGTGCTGCGCTCGATCAACTCCTCAAGTTTCGTCCAGTGGGGCTTGCGCTTTTCCAACCAGCGGGTGGAGATCACAGTGGACTCGGTGGATCAATTGAGAATCGACACTCCCGAGCAAATCGCTCTGGAGTTGCCCCTGGCGGGAATCGGCAGCCGGTTCCTTGCCCTTGGCATCGATACTCTACTGCAATCCATCCTCTATCTTCTAGGGGGTCTCGGGTTTCTGTTGCTACCGGTCGGCACCTCCTGGCTGAGGTTTTCCATGTCGTTTGGTCCGGCCCTGGCCGTCTTGTTCTTCTTTTGCGTCTATTGGGGGTACTTTGCATTTTTTGAGGTGGTTTGGCGAGGCCAGACTCCCGGAAAGCGCTACGTGGGTATTCGAGTGATCAAGGAATCGGGCCGGCCGATCGATGCCTTTGAAGCCATTGGACGAAACTTGATGCGCGGAATCGACGGGCTGCCCGGCTTCTATGGCGTCGGTCTGGTATGCATGATGCTTAACCAGCAACACCGCCGGCTGGGCGATTTCGTGGCTGGCACCGTGGTAGTGCACGAGAACCGAGCCGATGAGGTCCAACCGGCGTGGAGCGCGGCATCGAAGGATACCCCGTCCAACTCAGAGACCGCTCCCCAGATGACCCAGGTTGCGGCCGAGGAACTCATTCTGATTGAAACCTATCTGCACCGGCGATCGGACCTCGATCCCGCGGTACGCATCCAGACGGCGCATCAGATTGCCGAGAGAATCAAGGCCAAGACTGGACGGGAAAAGCCGGACGGGATATCGGACGACGATTTCCTGGAATCGTCGGCGCGCCAGATCCGTGATGGCGCACCATTCCGCTAGGAAAGACTGAACCCTCGCTCCATCCGCCAAGTATCCGACCTTGACCAATGCCAAGTAATATAGTAGACATAGTTGTAATGAGGTGGCGAATCCACGCGGCGAGTGTTGTGCCGGCGAAACGGCCGGTCGCAGTTCCTCCGCCCGCCGACCCCATCTGCCGCGTCGGTGGTTGTTCTTTCTGCCTGTGTTGTTGTCGTTCCCTCTGAAGGGTTTCAGCCGATTCAACTGGAAATAGCCACCCAAGAAATCTAGGAAAGAGTAACTGACGATGAAGACGAAACTTCTGGTTGTTCTGGGCTTACTGCTGGCTCTTTCGGGCCAGAGTCGAGCCCAAGCCAACCCGGCGACGTTGCTGAACGTCTCCTACGACCCGACCCGCGAACTCTACCAGGATTTCAATCCCGCCTTTGCCAAGTATTGGAAACAGAAGACCGGCCAGACGGTCAATATTCAGCAATCGCACGGCGGATCCGGCAGCCAGGCGCGGGCGGTGATCGATGGATTGGAAGCAGATGTTGTGACCCTCGCGCTCGCGTATGACATCGATGCCATCGCCGAAAGGGCGAGCCTGTTGCCCGAGAACTGGCAATCCCGGTTGCCGGATAACAGTTCCCCTTACACTTCGACCATCATTTTTCTGGTGCGCAAGGGCAATCCGAAGCAAATTCGGGATTGGGACGACCTGGTGCGGCCGGGGGTCGCTGTGATCAGCCCCAACCCGAAGACCTCCGGGGGCGCGCGTTGGAACTACCTTGCCGCCTGGGGCTACGCCCTGAAGGAGTCCGGGGGGGAGGAAAGCAAGGCCCGGGACTTCGTCACTCGTCTGTACAAGAACGTGCCCGTGCTCGATTCCGGCGCCCGGGGTGCGACCACCACGTTCGTGGAACGCGGCATCGGCGACGTGCTCATCGCCTGGGAAAATGAAGTTTTGCTGGGCGCCAAGGAATTCGGCACGGACAAGTTCGAAGTGGTGGTGCCCTCGATCAGTATTCTCTGCGAGCCCACGGTGAGCGTGGTGGACAAGGTCGTGGACAAGAAAGGCACGCGAGCCCTGGCGGAGGCCTACCTGAGATATCTCTACAGCCCCGAAGGCCAGGAAATTGCGGCGCAGCACTACTATCGACCCCGCTCGGAGGCGGTGGCCAAGAAATATGCCGGCCGATTCCCGCAAGTCAAGCTGTTTACCCTGGCCGAGACCTTTGGCGATTGGCAGAAGGCGCAAAAGACCCACTTCGCCGACGGAGGGGTGTTTGACCAGATCTACCAACCCGATTCGCAGTAGCGGGCAAGCAGCAGCAGGCAAAGGGTTGCAAGCGGACTGCCGGATCCAAGGCGGTCGTCCCCCGGCGGAGCCTAACGAGAGATGACGATTCGGTTCAAGCGCCGCAGCATACTACCGGGCTTTGGCCTATCGCTCGGGTTCACGCTGTTCTATCTGAGCCTGATTGTGCTGATTCCGTTGTCCGCCGTGTTCGTGAAAACATTTTCGCTGACCTGGCACCAGTTCTGGCACATTGTCACCGCCCGACGTGCGCTGGCTTCTTACCGTTTGAGCTTTGGCGCCTCAGCCATCGCCGCCCTCATCAACCTGGTTTTTGGTTTGAATGTCGCCTGGGTCCTGGTTCGTTACAAGTTTCCCGGCAAGCGTTTGCTTGATTCTCTGGTGGATTTGCCATTCGCGTTGCCAACGGCAGTGGCCGGCATCGCCCTGACGACGATCTATGCACCCAACGGATGGATCGGCCACTCTCTGGACAAGGTGGGAATCAAGGGCGCGTACTCCCCGCTCGGGGTAGTGATCGCTTTGACCTTTACCGGGCTCCCGTTTGTTGTCCGCACAGTGCAACCGGTGCTTGAGGATCTCGACAAGGAAATGGAAGAAGCCGCGGCCAGTCTGGGAGCCGGGCGCTGGCAAGTCGTGACTCGGGTGCTGTGGCCCTCCATCCTGCCTGCCGCGTTGACGGGAGGAACCATGGCGTTCGCGCGCGCGGTCGGTGAGTACGGTTCGGTGGTGTTCATCTCGGGCAACATGCCGATGCGAACCGAAATCACACCCCTGCTGATCATCACCAAGTTGCAGCAGTATGACTACACCGGCGCGACCGCCATCGCGGTGGTCATGCTGGTGGCCGCGTTTGTGCTGTTGCTGACCATCAATCTCCTACAAGTCTGGAGTGGGCATCGCGGGAGAATGAGAGCCTCGCTCGAGTCTCGGGCGCTCCCTGGCAGCCCATCGCCGGCTTGGGCTCGCGAATGATGGCTAGAGATGAGGAATCGGGAAATGAGATGAGGAACGAAGACAGCGTTTGAGCTAAGTCCAACGAATTCTATGGCAACCACTGCAACTTTCACTCGCCCGAGGCGCAAGGCACTCTTTCGGACCCAGGACGCCACCACCGAGTCATGGGCCGTCCGCGGGCTGCTGATCGGTACCGCCATGTTGTTTCTCGGCATATTTCTGTTCCTGCCGTTGGCGGTAGTGTTCACCGCAGCCTTTGCCAAAGGCGTGTCGCTCTACCTGGCAAGCCTGCGAGAGCCGGATGCTCTGGCAGCCATCCGTCTGACATTGCTGACTGCGGCCATCGCCGTACCCCTCAATCTTGTTTTTGGCGTGGCCGCGGCCTGGTCGATTGGCAAGTTCGAGTTCCTGGGAAAGAGCTTGCTGATCACGCTGATCGATCTGCCTTTTTCCGTCTCCCCGGTCGTCGCCGGGCTCATCTACGTGCTGTGTTTTGGCTTGCAGGGTCTGCTCGGACCCTGGCTGGCGGCGCACAACCTCAAGATCATCTTCGCGGTCCCCGGCATCGTTTTGGCCACCATATTTGTGACCTTTCCTTTTGTCGCGCGCGAAATGATCCCCTTGTTCCAGTCCCAGGGCAATGAAGAAGAAGAGGCAGCGCTGACTCTCGGGGCGAGCGGCTGGCAAACCCTTTTCCGCGTGACCCTGCCCAACGCCAAATGGGGTTTGTTGTATGGCGTAATTCTTTGCAACGCACGCGCCATGGGGGAGTTCGGCGCCGTATCGGTGGTTTCCGGCCACATCCGTGGGCTGACGAACACCGTGCCCCTGCACATCGAGATTCTCTACAACGAGTACCATTTCACGGCCGCCTTCGCCGTGGCCTCGCTGCTGACGCTGCTCGCCCTGCTGACCCTTTTCCTGAAGAGTTTTGTGGAATGGAAGTCCCGACAACCGGGCGCGCCGCAGGAAGCTGCAGGCGGGAAGCGGGGAGCTGCATGAGTATTGAACTGAGAAACATCACCAAGGACTTTGGCAGCTTCACCGCGTTGCACCATGTCGACCTCGAGATTCCAACCGGCGAACTGGTCGCCTTGCTCGGCCCTTCGGGCTCGGGCAAGACAACTCTATTGCGAATTATTGCCGGATTGGAAGTCGCGGACACCGGTACGGTTGGCTTCGATGGCGATGACATCACCGACCGGAGCGCGCGGGAAAGAAGAGTGGGCTTTGTTTTTCAGCATTACGCTCTGTTCCGGCACATGACGGTTTTTGAAAACATTGCTTTCGGTCTGCAAGTCAGGCCCGCCAGGCTGCGACCGCCGAAGGAAACGATTCGCGCGAAAGTGCATGAATTGCTCAAGCTGATTCAGCTCGAGGGCTTGGCGCAGCGCTATCCCTCGCAGCTTTCCGGAGGCCAGAGGCAACGCGTGGCGCTGGCTCGCGCGCTAGC
>PKYX01000502.1 GCA_003132825.1 Acidobacteriaceae bacterium | reverse complement strand
GGCAAACCGAGGGTTGGCCTGTCACGGGTTGCTGTCCATCGCCATGAACAGGTTGTTCAGCGATTCGGCCAACGTTGGGTGCGCGAAGACGCCGTCGCGCAATGCCGTGTACGGCAGTTTGCCCATCATGGCAATCTCGAGCGCAGACATAACTTCGCCGCCCTCAATGCCCAGAATCGCAGCGCCCAGGATCTGATTGGTTGCGGAATCCACGACGGCCTTCATCAGACCGCGGGTCTCATCCACTTCAAGAGCGCGAGCGACCGATGTCATCGGCAGCTTTGCGACGCGGATGTTCCGGCCCTGCGCGCGGGCTTCCGTTTCGGTCAACCCAACCCGGCCGAGCTGCGGATCGATGAACAGAGTATAGGGGACCAGACGATTGGCAATGGAGGCCACCTTCTTTTCAAGCAAATTGGCGCGGACGATACGAAAGTCGTCATACGAGATGTGAGTAAACCCAGGGCCGCCCTTGATGTCACCCAGCGCGTAAACGCCAGCGGCGGTAGTTTCGAGGCGATCGTTCACCCGGATGAAGCCGTGATCGTCGGTTTGGATTCCGGCCGCCGCAAGATTCAGAGTGTCCGAGTTCGGCATCCGCCCCGTGGCAATCAGAAGATGGGAACCGACCCAGGGGGTCGAAATGCCCCGCTGCTCGACCTCCAGTCGAATGCTCCCATCGGACAGGCTTACGCGAATTGCTTTCGCTCCGAGCAGGATCTCGACTCCGTCCTGCCGGAGGATCTTTGCGACCTCGTCCGCGATGTCCGGATCCTCGCCGGTCAGCAGTTGGCCAGCGGACTGAATAATCGTGACCCGACTGCCCAAGCGCCGGAACAGTTGTCCGAACTCGAGACCGATGTAACCGCCGCCGAGGATCAATAGGTGCGCGGGAACAGAGTCGAGTTCCATGATGGAGGCATTGTCCAGGGAGGGAACGTCGTCGAGGCCGTCCAGACTGGGATGCGAGGCGCGCGTGCCGGCATTGATGAAGATCCATTGGGCTGAGAACACTTGCCGCGTGCCATCTCGTAAGCGCACTGCAACCGACCTGGGACCTGTGAAACTGGCATCGCCGAAGATCAAATCGAGGTTCGCGGCCTTCTCGAGGCGGGCTTGGCTGCCATTGCGAAAGCTGTCTACGATATCGCGTTTGCGTTGCCGGACCTTGCCGAGATCGATACTGATTGCACCGGTATTCACCCCGTAGTCGGCAGCCCGACGCGCGAGGTACGCGACTCGGCCGCTCGCCACCATGGTTTTCGTGGGAGTGCATCCCTCGTTGACGCAGGTGCCGCCGACGTGTTCGCGCTCTAGGAGGGCGGTGCGCTTCCCGGCTTGAGCCAGGGTCGTGGCGAGAGGCGTGCCAGCCTGTCCCGAACCGATGATAATGGCGTCGTATTGCTGCGGAGTGACCATAAGCGATGTTCGCGATGGGATGTGCGCCGACGATTGCGGGGAATTGGGGACCGATCCGCCGGTCCCCGGCATCACCTAACGGCCTTCAGAGTCTGGAGACGAGAAACAATCCCAATCCGATTGCCACCAGGTCTTCCGGGACGGCAATCGCGATATCCGGAACGCGAAGGGCTCGAACCAGTCCGACGCGGGCCTGATAACCGCCGAAAGCACCGGCAATCGCTCCGCTCGCGCCGATCAAGGCCGCCAGCCAAAACACCGCGCCGCCTGCGGCGCCCAGGCACGCACCGGTCAGCAAGCCCATCGCAATTCGGGCAACCAGCGGAACCGCTGCGGTGCGGGCGGGAGTGGTGGGGAGCTGGTCGGCGACGAACTCGAACAAGGCGCCGACCGTGAAGACGGCAACCGCCCAAGTGGAGCCCATGAAGCTCAAGGGAGTGCCAGAGAGATGGATCCAACCGAGGTGCGCCGCCCAGGCGACAACCGCTGGTGCCGTCATCGATCGCAACCCGCACACCACCCCAATCGCGAAAGCCAGCAACAGTGCGAACCCGGAATTCATGAATCGCCCTCCATGGTGATGAGTAGACTCCGAAACAATGCGCGGCGTGAGATCTGTGCCGGAGCGATGTCTTTGGCCATTTGTCTTCAGTCTCGAGTGGAAATCGCCTCCAGCCGCTGGCGAAAATAGTCCTTCCAACTTTCCGGCAGGGCTGCGACCCACAAGGCGCGGCGCACCCGAGCCACGTCAGCATCGCCATACTCTTGTTTGGCATACAACCGAGTAATTTCCGCGACTGCGATGGCGTCGGAATCGCGCGTGATCAAACGGATTTGATCGCCTGCGCCGACTTCTCCCTCGCGCCTGACTGCGAAGTAGAAACCCGTGCGGCCGCTGGCCAAGAATCGCTTTACCATGTCGTCGGCTGCAAATCTCACTCCCAGTTTGTAGCAAGGGAGGCGAGGCTGCGTCACGATCAGTTCCGCCGAACCGAGGGAGAACTGATCCCCAATATGGACGGACTCTTCCAGCATGCCATCGAGCGTGAAGTTTTCTCCAAAAACGCCCATTGGCAGGTCTCGGCCCGGCAACTCGGTTTTCCAATAGTCATAGTGCACGAGGGGGTAGCCGTAGACGGCCTTGTATTCTCCTCCGTGAACGCTGAGGTCGGCTTGACGGTCGCCGTCCAAGTTGAGGGTGCGCAGGGCGACGCGGCCGTGGACCGGTTGCTTGTAGATGCCCGTAGTTACCCGAAGGCCCCGCCAGGTTACTTCACGGGGAAGCCCGGTATTCAACGAGACGAGCTTCATCGGCCGCTGGTCCTCCTTTCGCGCGTCCTCCTCCTCCCTCGCATCTGCACCGACTCGACTCATCCGGGCAGTATAGCGGGTTACCCGGGTCCGTGAACTCACTGGCGGGTGTGGGGAGGCGCCGCGTCCGCAACCCGCTTCCAGCCGCAATCGGCATGGTCAAATTTGATCAGCAAAATGGGGCATAAGACCTGACACTAGCGTTGGATGTTCTCCACGGTTGAGAAGCCGCCGGATTTTCCGGTTGCAGACCTCTTGTGAGCCGACAGCACGAAGAGTTCCCACAACCCTCCCTGCGACCGTGTGAGCTACTCGGAGAAAATACCAGAGGAAAGATGAAACCGTTCAAAATGTTTGCAACCGCACTGTCAGTCGCCGTGCTGTGTATGCTAGCGGTCCCAAGGGCAGCAGCCGATAACTGGAACAAGAAGACGGTCGTGACCTTCAGCGGACCCGTGGAAGTTCCAGGTGTGGGCGCTCAGGTTCTGCCCGCAGGCACGTATGTCTTCAAGATCATGGGTTCACCGTCCAACCGTCACATCGTCCAGATCTTCAATCAAGACGAAACCCATGTCTTTACCACCATCCTGGCAGTTCCGAATTATCGTTTGCGAGTGACGGACAAGACGGTCATCACTTTTCGGGAACGGCCGGCCGGACAGCCGGAAGCCCTCAAGGCATGGTTTTATCCCGGGCGTCAATGGGGCGAGCAGTTTGTATATGCAAGGTCGAGAGCAGTCGAACTGGCGAAGGAAACAAACGAGCCGGTTCTCGACACCCCGGTCGAACTGGCAGCAGCGCCGGCTGAGACTTTGACCACGGCGCTTGTCGAAGCGGTTGGTCCTGCCGGCGAGCCGGTTGAGCTGGCCCAGGTGGTTGAACCGCCGCCGGTGGACGCAGATCCGGCTGCGGTGGCTGCAGCTCCTCTGCCGAAAACGGCCAGCCCATTGCCACTGATTGGACTGATTGGACTGCTATCGCTCGGTGCAGGCCTTGGTCTTACGCTTATTTCGAAGCGAGTTGCTTGAAGTAGCGAATGTGGGACCGACCGCGAGGTGACTCGAGGCCAGGTTGCGAAGGAGCTGGCGCGCGAGCGCCAGCTCCATTTTTTCCCAACACAGTGAGGAGCCGTCGTGGCAAACGACGGCCGAAACTGCCGCTCCGATCCCACGAAAGCATCGACTCGGATGACAAAACTGTCCTCATTTCGATTGCGCCTGTATATCGAGTCGAGGGGGCAATGCCTGATGGCTGTTCTGGCCCTCCTTGCTCTGCCCGGCCTTGCCTGGTCTCAAGCATCGTCTCCACTCCAGAAAGGGCAGGGCGACGAATACATCCTTGGCGTGAAAGTGAATGAAGTGGTGCTGCACGCCACCGCCCAGGACCGAAAGGGTTTTCTTCTTGCAGGACTTACCAGTGAAAATTTTCAGGTTTACGAGGACGGAGTGCTGCAACAAATCAAGTATTTTAGTCACGAAGATATTCCGGTCACGGTCGGCCTGGTGGTCGACAACAGCGGAAGCATGAAGCCCAAGCGCGCCGACGTGATTGCCGCTGCCGTGGCGTTTGCGCGGTCCAGCAACCCGGAGGACCAGATGTTCGTGGTCAATTTCAACGAGAAGGTCTCGTTTGGCCTTCCGGATGAGGTGCCGTTCACGGACAAAGCGGTCCAGTTGCAGGTTGCCCTGTCGGGAATCAACGCCGATGGTGAGACGGCGCTGTACGACGCGATCGCCGCGGCGCTCGCGCACCTCAACAAGGGAAATCGCGACAAGAAAGTGCTGGTCGTGATCAGCGACGGTGGCGACAACGCCAGTCAACACAACCTGTCCCAGATTCGGGCCCTGGCTGGCCACCCTGGCGCAATTATCTACACCATCGGTATCTTTGATGACGAGGATGATGACCGAAACCCTCGTGCGCTCAAGCAGCTCGCCAAGGACACGGGCGGTGAGGCCTTCTTGCCGAAATCATTAAAGGAAGTTGGCCCGATTTGCGAACAAATCGCTCGCGACATTCGCAGCCAGTACACGATCGCCTATGTCCCCAGTAACCGGAAACGGGACGGAACTTATCGAATCATCCAAGTGAAGGCCAACGCGACGGGGCATGGGCGCTTGTTGGTCCGCACTCGAACTGGTTACTACGCGCCGCAGCAAGTCCAGGCATCGCCGACGAAAGCGACGGACCATGCCCCCTACTAGGCGGCGGAGATTTCGCCTGACTCGAACTCAGTGGCTCCTTCGCTGTGGTCGCTGCCTCTGTTTCAGTATCGCGATCCTCGCGCTCGGCTACTTCGGTTTTACTCTTCTCGATGCCCGGGCGTACCAGGCGAGTGCCAAGCGTTCCCTGGAAGACGAAATCCAGACCCAACAACGGGCCCAGGTAGGCGCTCCGAGACCGCTGGTCAACAACGGAGATGTTCTTGCCCGCCTTGAGGTTCCCAGGCTGGGAATGTCGGTCGCAGTGTTGCAAGGAACGAATTCACAGGTACTGCGACTGGGTGCCGGCCATATCGCGGGGACCGCGCTTCCGGGGGAATTGGGGAATAGTGGAATCGCGGGGCACCGGGACACTTTCTTCCGCGAGCTGAAGGACATTCGCCAGAATGATGAAATTCAACTGCAGACGGCAACCGGGCTGTTCCGCTATGAGGTGGATTGGGTGAAGGTGGTTGCTCCCGATGATCTCAGTGTTCTAGCACCCTCCACTGAATCCGCACTCACGCTGGTCACCTGCTACCCTTTTCAGTACTTCGGCGCCGCTCCATCCAGGTTCGTGGTGCATGCCCGCAGGTATTAGCAAACTGCAGCCGCCGCTCGAACGATGAAATCCATCCGTTTCAAGCATGGCGAAGGAGAGAGCGGGTCCTCTTCCTGACCGCAACCGCGGCCTTAATCTACTGCGTCTCTCTGCTCGAGGGTGTGTATCCCTCCCACTCCCACGGCGTTTCGGTATTGCCCAGTAAGTGCTCCATCAACGGCCTAAAGGTGAGTTCTCCGTTATCACTATTGGTCAGTAAGATGATGCACGAAGCTCGCTTTGAGAAGCAGATCATGTAATTCTCCGCGCCGTCTCCATGTCCTTCCTTGAAAAAAGCCGGACCGTAACGGGTATGCGTCAGCAATCCCCATCCTAAGCCATAGGCAAGTCCTACTCGTTCTGCATCGACATCGGCTTTTTCATTTGGACCGCGTGGAAAGAGGTGATCCGAGTGAATTTTAAGAACCGGCTTCATCATCGCCCTACGTTCTTTCGCACTCACGATCTTCCCTCCTAGAAATGCCTCGGTGAAGCGCACGAGATCACTCATGCTGGTAGTCATCGACCCCGCGGCGCGTGACGGACCCCGACGCGTCTGGGCAAGAAATTGTTCAGCGGCGCCGAAACGATCCGACACGTTGGTTCCGAATTCTTCGTGATAGACAAGGCCCGTCTGTTGCATGCGCAGAGGAGCGAAAACGGCTTCCTGCATCAACTCATCTAAACTGCGGCCCTTCTTTTGTTCGATAACGAATTGCACCAGGTTGAACCCCTCTCCTGAATAGAGAAAGCTTGAGCCTGGAGCGGAGTGAAAATGAAGCTTCTTATCGGGTTCTACAAAAGCGAAATTGGCCAAACCGGAGCTATGTGAGAGCAGCATCCTCGGGGTCACGCGTTGCCAGGCGGGATCCTTGACAATCTCCGATGCCGTTAGCTTATACGGCTCATAGGTATCCAAGGGCTGAGGCAGTTGCCGCGCTATGGGAGTATCAAGGTCAAACTCGCCACGCTCTACGAGTGTCATGACGTATGTGGTGAAGACGCTTTTTGTAATCGAGGCAGCCCAGGTCGTTGTATCGAGCGTCATGGGCTGGTCTGGATTCTTGTGTCGAAGACCGAACGCTCCACTCCAGACGAGCTTCCCGCGATCGAGCACAGCAATCTCTGCGCCGGTCACGTGAGCTTCGGCAAGGGTGCTTTGCGCGAAGGCCTCAGCTTCCCCGAAAGAGATATGGCTGCCGTCCAGCCGGCGTATTTCGCCTGTTCTGTCGCTCTGAGCGAATGCGATCGAGAGAAAAAGCAAAAAGGCAGGCGCGGTGATCAGCCGCATACGGCAACTTCTGAGGTTGAAACGGAGCACTGGCATTTCCCCCGGTGGGAATCGAGAGTCGATCTTATCCATGGTGGCGGAAGCTGACTGTCAGAGGCGCCTGAGCCTTGATGTTTCTTCAGGTCGTAAGCGGACAAGGCTTGTGGTCGCACTGGCACGAAATCTCAACCTCACCGGACCCTGCTTCCTTGCAAGCCGGACCGCAGTACTTCTCCCCCGCCTGCACCGCGCAACGGCACGGGAGATGGGCACATCGCTTTTGCTCAGCTGTCGCCATGGTGCTCTCCTAAAGTAAGATACTCAACTGCGTTTGCAACCGCCCCTTAGCAATGCGGTTGGCGATGCGGGTTCGCACGTCGTGCATACGGTCAATCCTGAATCCACGGTCGTCGGCCCACCGACTGCCCGCCGGTTTAGGGGGCCGCTCCAGCTCGAACCATACCTTTCCGGAAGATAGCCGCACTGTTCAGAATTGCTCACTCAAATGGACCGGCTGCGCTCGAATCGCCGCCGATTCTTGATCGCGATCAAAAGCGAGAGGGGTGAGGGGGAGCTAGGGCGTTCGCCGGGCCGAATTTTGCCGCATCAGTGCCCGACAATGGCGAGCGATCTGGCGATCTTCCTGGCTCGGGACAACCGAGACCGAGACTTTGCTTTGGTTCGGCGAGATTCTACCGGTAGCCAACTGGTTGGCAGGATCGTCGATCGAGATGCCAAGAAACTGGAGGCCCTGGCAGACCGTTCTCCGAATTCGGGGGCTGTGCTCGCCAATGCCGCCGGCGAAGACGAGCAGGTCGAGACCGCCGAGCACCGCGGCATAGGCTGCGATCACTTTACGAATGGAGGCGCAAAAGACCTCGATCGCCAGCTGCGCCTTCGCGTCTCCTGCATCTGCCGCGGCTTCGAGATGGCGCATGTCTCCCTTGCCGCCCGAAAGTGCCTTCAGGCCGGAAGCGTGATTCAGCAGCTCCTCGAGCGAGTCGGCATTCATCGCCTTCACCCGCAGCAGATACAAGAGCACGCCGGGGTCGAGATCCCCGCTTCGTGTTGCCATGGGAATGCCTCCGGTGGGTGTGAGCCCCATGGTAGTGTCGACCGATCGCCCGCTCTTCACTGCCGCCAGGCTGGCACCGCTGCCGAGGTGAGCGATGACGGTTCGGGGTGGAAGACCTTGGCCAAGCTGATGAACGATGGATTCATACGAGAGTCCATGGAAGCCGTAACGGTGAATCCCTTCCTCAAACAGCTCCCGCGGAAGGGCGAATCTCTTCGCCCCCTCGGGGATGGTGGTGTGAAAAGCGGTGTCGAAGCAGGCAAACTGCGGGATTTTAGGGTAAGACCGCTCTGCCCTTTCTATGAGCTGAAGTGCCACCGGAATATGAAGCGGCGCGAAGTGGAGGCAGCTGTTCAACTCCGCCAGCACGGCAGGGGTAATGCGCTGGTGAGTCACCAGGCGAGGCCCTCCATGCACGACTCGGTGTCCGATGGCACACGGCTTGTTCTCTGAGAGCTCGGTGAGCCATTGCGCGGCCTGGTCCAGTGCATCGCCCTCGGACCCGACGCCGAGAGTCTCGGATCGCAGGAGGCGCCCCTGAGCGTCCTTCAGCTGGAGCGTTCCTGTGCTTTGTCCTATGCCGTTGGCCAACCCGTCAAGCACAAGCTGTTCATCGCCATGCTGCGCTCTGTACAGGCCAATCTTGAGCGAGGAAGATCCGGTGTTGATGACGAGAATTAATCCGTCGGACATGAACCGAAACCCTGCTTTCTTCGACGCGGATGCCGGCCATCTGGAGTGCTCAGCCCCGGTTCGAAAGCGCCCGCGTATGCACCTGGCCCGGCGGGCATAGCGCCCTCGGCGTGAGCCCCCCAGTGGCATCTGTGGCAGGACGGTTCAGCAACATCGCGGGATAGACGATGGTAGCGCTGAGCGCGTTCACGATCCACCCAGAATAGTACACTCGGGAAATCCTGAGCGCGCCACGTCGAAAGCGCAATCTTCTCAAATGGCATCGCCGAGCAGCGTATGCTGCCGACCGAACGATAGGTCCTCCCGCGCATGGTGCCGAAAGATCCCAGCCAACCGGTGTCAGGCGGGCCTCAAAATCTTCGTCAGCCTTTGGCTCCCCGAGCTACATCTAAGAAAAAGAGCTCCGCAATATTGCAGAATGGCCGATCTCAACCTAGGATCGTGGTTTTCATGATATCCACAGATATGACATCCCCGCAGAAGCGTGAAGCGCAGACGGCATCTCCCGAGCAGGGCCCTAGTTCTGTCCTGACTGCCGAAGAACTGCGCAAGATCGATGCGTACTGGCGAGCTTGCAACTACCTTTGCGGGGGGATGATCTACCTTCGCGACAACCCTCTGCTCAAGGAACCTCTCCGCCCCGAGCACTTCAAGAATCGACTGCTGGGGCACTGGGGCTCCGACCCGGGCCAGACCTTGACCTGGATTCACCTGAATCGTGTCATTCGGAAGTACGACTTGGACATGATCTACATTTCCGGTCCAGGCCATGGCGCACCCGCCGTAATCTCGAACTGCTATCTCGAAGGGACCTATTCGGAGATCTATCCAGACAAGAGCCGGGACCAAGCGGGTATGCTCAAGCTCTTCCGGGCTTTTTCCTTCCCCGGCCAGCTCGGAAGCCACTGCACACCGGAGGTTCCCGGCTCGATCCATGAGGGTGGGGAGCTCGGTTACAGCGTGTCGCACGCGTTCGGAGCGGCGTTCGATAATCCTGATCTCATCGTGAGCGTGGTCGTAGGAGACGGCGAAGCCGAGACCGGGCCGCTCGCGACCTCGTGGCATTCCAACAAATTTCTGAACCCGATCCGCGATGGTGCGGTGTTGCCCATCCTTCATTTGAACGGATACAAGATCGCCAATCCCACCCTCCTGGCCCGCATTCCTCCGCAGGAACTTGAACATCTGTTCCAGGGATATGGATGGGCGCCGCACGTGGTCGAGGGTGACGACCCGCGACTGATGCACCAGAAAATGGCCGCCGCGGTCGAGGCTTGCGTACAGCAGATTCGCGCGATTCAGCAGGAGGCGCGCAGCACCGGCAAGCCCGACCGGCCGACATGGCCGATGATCATTCTTCGATCGCCCAAGGGATGGACCGGACCGAAGGAGGTGGACGGGCATAAGGTAGAGAATTTTTGGCGAGCCCACCAAGTGCCGGTGCTTGATGTGCAGTCCAATCCAGAACACTTGCGAATCGTAGAACAATGGCTGCGGAGCTATAAACCCCAAGAACTCTTCGACGCCGAGGGCAGGCTCATGCCCGAGTTGCGCGATCTGTCCCCTGTGGGAGATCGCCGGATGAGCGCCAACCCCCACGCCAACGGCGGGAAGCTGCGCAAGGCTCTCAATCTTCCAGACTTCCGCGACTATGCATTTCCGGTGGAGAGCCCGGGAACGAAAGAAGTCTCACCCACCGAAACTCTGGGAAAGTTTCTGCGCGACGTGATGGGGCGCAACATGAGCAGCTTCCGTCTGTTCAGCCCGGACGAGAATGCCTCCAATCGGCTGCAGGATGTCTATCAAGCCAGCCTGAAAACCTGGCTCGCCCGGATCAAGCCGGAGGACGCTGACGGCACAGACATCGCTCCCGATGGCCGCGTGATGGAGATGCTCAGCGAGCACACACTCGAAGGCTGGCTCGAAGGTTATCTCCTGACCGGCCGCCACGGGCTCTTCAATACCTACGAGGCATTCGCCCACATCATCGATTCCATGTACAACCAGTATGCAAAATGGCTGGAGAAGTCGAAACTCGAACTCGACTGGCGAGCTCCCATCTCCTCGCTCAACCTGCTGATCACCTCGCTGGTCTGGCGTCAGGACCACAACGGCTTTACCCATGAGGATCCCGGCTTTCTGGATGTCGTCAGCAACAAGAGCGCGGCCATTACGCGCATCTACCTCCCTCCTGATGCGAACTGCCTCCTCAGTGTGGCGGACCACTGCCTCCGCAGCGTGGACTATGTGAACGTGATCGTCGCCGACAAGCAGCCGCATCTGGTCTACCTGGATATGGAGGCCGCCGTGGTTCACTGCACCAAGGGCATCGGAATCTGGGAGTGGGCGAGCACCGACGACGGACAGGAGCCGGATGTCGTGGTGGCGAGCGCTGGCGACATTCTGACCCAGGAGGCCTTGGCTGCCGTGGCCATTCTCCGCGAACACTTTCCCGATCTTAAGATTCGGTTCGTCAACGTCGTGGACCTATACCGTCTGCAACCCAATACCGAGCATCCGCACGGACTTTCCGACGCCGACTTCGACGCACTGTTCACCAAGGACAAGCCCGTCATTTTTAACTTCCACGGATACCCCTGGCTCATCCACAAATTTACCTATCGCAGGACCAATCACGACAACATTCATGTGCGTGGGTACAAAGAGAAGGGCAACATCAACACGCCGTTGGAACTCGCGATCTGCAATCAGGTCGATCGCTTCAACTTGGCGATCGACGTGATCGACCGCGTGCCCAGGCTGCAGGGTTCCGGCGCACATCTCAAGGAATGGCTCAAGGGACAGATCATCGAAAACATTCACTACGCTTACACCGAAGGCGTGGACAAGCTCGAAATCCAGAACTGGAGATGGCCCTCGTCGTCCTAGATCCGCCCGCGCGGCAGCACCGCTCCAAAGCGTGACCGCGAGGGCGCCGGGGGGATCGAAGCCGGGGGACAAACCCCGCCGGTTTTCGCGGTTCCGATGGCACCGGCCCGGACCGGCCGCTGCGCCGGGGGCGGACGGGGAGACACAGACAACAAGGAAAGGGATGCTGCCATGGCGAAGAAAAAGGTGTCCGAGTTGCTGGTCGAGACCCTGGCTGCTGCGAGTGTCGAGAGAATCTATGGCGTTTCAGGCGACTCGCTCAACGGAATCACTGACGCGATTCGAAGACAAAAACAAATTCAGTGGATTCACATGCGGCACGAAGAGGCGGCCGCGTTTGCCGCTGGCGCAGAGGCTCATCTCACCGGCAAACTTGCGGTCTGCGCCGGCAGTTGCGGACCGGGAAATCTGCATCTGATCAACGGACTCTACGACTGCCATCGCAGCCGGGTTCCGGTGCTCGCCCTGGCAGCGCAGATTCCCAGTAATGAGATCGGAAGCGGATATTTTCAGGAAACTCATCCCGACCATGTTTTTGCGCAGTGCAGCCATTACTGCGAACTGGTGTCTCAGCCCGAGCAGATGCCTCGTGTTTTGGAGATTGCGATCCAGACCGCGCTTTCGAAGCGTGGCGTTTCGGTGGTCGCCATCCCTGGAGACATTTC
>PKYX01000336.1 GCA_003132825.1 Acidobacteriaceae bacterium | reverse complement strand
CGGTAGGTGACCAGCTTCGAGGAATCAGGCGCCCAGAAAACCGCCGGCGGTTGTTTCACCTCTTCGGTTCCCTGCTCGACCATGAGGCGGAGCGACGGCAGAGGGGTGGCGTAGTCCCAGCCTCGCACGCCATCCTCGGTCAGTGCGAAAGTCTGGCCGGTCGAAAGGTTGCGCACATAGAGGTTATGGTCCTTGACCACGGCCGCCCATCGCCGGTTGGGGGATAACAATTCGTCGGGATTCTCGGGGGTACTCGCTTGGCATGCGTAACTCGCAAGCGGGCAGGTCCAGGACGTCTTTTCCAGTTGAAAGCGGATTGCTTTTCCCCCCTCGACGAACTCGAAGGTCTCAAACGGCAGCTCCGCCGGAACGTATTCTCGCTTCGCGGCCCGCGACAGCCCCTCGGCCAGCCGGACATGGTCAAAGGCGGGCGCAGAGGTATTGCGCTCGGCGTCGACCAGAATGAACTGAGCTTCCCGGGCGTCGACGCGGCGGTACCAGAACCGATTTTCCTTCCCGATCCAGTGCGGCTCGACATTGGCGATCTCGACCAAACGCTCGAGGTTCCGAGGCAGAAAACGTTCCGCTCTCTGGTAGTCCTCAAGCGTGCCCTGGCCGAATGCCTGGGAAACTGCCGCCAGCGGCAGCCACCACAGACCGAGCCAACCTCGGCGATCCCAGCCCATTCCCCCTCCTTGAGGATAGTTTCCGCGCCGTCATCCGCGGACTTTCGTTACGCCGCTCGAGCTACTTCGCAATGGATTCTCGGGACCACAAGCCCGCGGAGCGGGCACGTATCTCGGTTCGCAGCCCCAAAGACAGAGCAGGCCCGCTCGAGCCACCCCTCCAGGGTTCGGTCCGCAACCCCCGACTTTGGCCCGTTCACTGCTCCACCTCGAGCTTCGCGATCGGCGCCGCCGGGGCAACCAGCTCGGTCGGTCGATTGCGCAGCGCGTCGCAGATGATTCTCCGTGTCTCGTCGAGTTCTTCTCCCGCTAGCTCGAGGCGGGGCGGCCGCACCCGCGGGTTGCCCACGCCCAGCTCCGACTGCACCAGTTTGATCAGCTGGACGAACCTGGGAACGGTATCCAGGCGCAGCAAGGGCAAGAACCAGCGATACAACTGAAAGGCTTTTTCGCGGTCGCCCTGGACGGCATAGTTGAAGAGTGCGACCGACTCCCGCGGCAGAGCATTGGCGAGACCGGCGACCCATCCCGTCACTCCCACCGCAATGGCTTCGACCACGGTGTCGTCGACGCCGACCAAAACCTCCAGGCGATCTTCCATCAGGGCGCGAATCGCAGCCACCCGCCTGACGTCGGTGCTCGATTCCTTCACCGCCTCTAAATTCTCATACTGGGCAGCCAGCTCTTTAATCTGTAGGGGAGTGAAATCAGTTCCGTAGGCGACGGGGTTGTTGTAAAGCATGCAAGGCAGCGGCGTGGCTTCGAAAACCGCGACCACGTGGGTCTTGGTCTCTCGCCAATCGCCCTGATAGACATAGGGCGGCAGCACCATCAACGCGTCACAACCGCTGTCAGCGGCGGCCTTCGCCAGCCCCACCGCCTCGGCCGTCGCCAGCCCGGAGACCGATGCCACGACCGGCGCGCGCCCGTGAGCCCCGGCGACACAGGTCTCGAGCACTTGCAGCTTTTCTGCGAACGAAAGCGTCGCGCCTTCGCCGAGCGACCCCAAGGAAACGATTCCCGTGCAGCCGTTGTCGAGCAGCCAGCGGCAATGTCCTCGCATGAAGCCGTGATCGACGCGCAGGTCCGCGTCAAAGCAAGTGGTGATCGCGGGCATCACTCCTCNNATTGGATCACCGGGCCACACACCCGCCCCTGGCAAGGCCCCATCCCGCAGCGGGTCAGCAGTTTGGCCGCGCGCCAGGACCCGTGTTGCGCGACTCGCGCATAGGGAACATCCTCACATCGGCAGATGATGGTGCCGGGAAGTCGTAGGGTTCGCAACTCGGGACGCAGGGCGAAGCTCCGCTCGAGAACGCGCACAAACTTCTGCAATTGGCCGCGTTCGCGGAAACGCCCCTGGGCTCGGCCGGGATTGCCTCCGGCCGCCCAGCCGGCGATTTGACCTTCGACCAGCGCCAGTTCGAGGCCCCCGATTCCGGTAGGTTCGCCGGCACAATAGACTCCCGGAATCGAAGTCTGCTGCCACTCATCCACCTGCACCCAGCCCTCGGCAATCCGGCATCCCAATAAAGCTGCGAGCTCGGCATTAGGGACTAAATGGAATCCGCAGGCCAGGTAGTCGCAAGCGATGGTTTCTGATTTACCGTTGCGCGAGATTGCCACCCGTTCGAGACTGTTTTCCCCGTGGGCGAAAAGTGGCCAGGAGCTGGCCGCGAAAGGCACCCCCGCGAGCTGCTTCCGCAATGCCCACGCCTGGCGAATCTTTTTTGGCTGACCGAGGAGCGCCACGCCGAATCGCGCCAGCGAAACCCAGCTGGCTTGCTCGCAAATGAGGGGAATGGTGGCGCCTTGCCCCCGCAAGTATGCGGCTACAGCCAGCAGCAAGGGCCCGCTGCCGGCGACCACGACTCGTTTGCCCGCAATCGGAAGTCCCGACTTGACCAGAGCCTGCAGGCCGCCTGCCCCCATGACATTCGGCAACGTCCAGCCCGGAAACGGCAGGAAGCGCTCCTTCGCTCCGGTGGCCAGTACCAGTTTTCCGTAACCCAGCTCGACCGCACCGTCCGGTCCTTCGGCAAACAGCGTCCCGGGACTGCGGTGATGAAATACTTGAGTTCCGGAGAGCACCTGAACCCCGGCGGCACGCAACCTTTGGGCTCGTCGGCCGGCCTCCGATCGAACCTGGTCGGATAGTCCGCGCCAGATTTGGCCGCCCAAGGTGGGATTGTCGTCGACGATCCCCACCCGCACTCCGCAGGCAGCGGCACAGCTCGCCGCGCTGAGACCTGCCGGCCCGGCGCCCACCACCAGCACATCGAATTGGTACTGGGTTGCGTTATGCATCGGTCGATACTTCCATGCCGGGCTGACAAAGAACCTGACAGCTCGGGCGATGCCTTTTCCCATCGATGGTCACGCGGCACTCAAAGCAGATACCCATCCCGCACAAGGGGCCGCGCGGTTCTCCGCTGACCGACCGGCGGCATGCTCGGCCGACCAGCGCCACCGCGGCCGCCACGGTTGCACCCGCGCGGACCGTCACCCGAGACCCGTTCACGGTTAGCACCACCGGTTCAGACATGGGCGTGCTCCCGGACCAGCCTAGAGGGCAAATAGGGTTCCATGGCGATCGCCGACGGGCGGCCCGTCAGTTGATCGAGCAACAGCCGGGCGGTGGCCAAAGAAGTCGTGATCCCCAGTCCCTCGTGCCCGGTGGCCAGGAACAAGGTCGGGTCCCCGGGCAACGGTCCGATGAGCGGGAGCTTGTCGGGGGTCGCGGCGCGAAACCCAGTCCAGACGCGAATGATCGACATGGCCGCCAGGTCAGGCATGTACTGCTGCGCGCGCCGCAGCATACGAACCAGGATGCCGTCATCCACCTCCGAGTGCTCCACCTCGTATTGTCGTGAAGACCCGATGAGAATCTGACCCGTCCTGCGCGGTTGCACGTTGAAAGCGACAGAATCCTCGGTCAAGGAGTGCGCGCTCTTCAGGTACCCGAGTTCGACCAGCTGATGGCGGACAAATCCCGGACTGCGATCGGTAATCGCGAGGTGGCCCTTTCGTTTCTTGACCACGAACCCGGGGGTGAGCTCGGGGGCCCAGGTCCCGGCGGCGTTGACGATCGCGGGGGCAACAAACTCCTGTCCGTCGGAGAGGCGCACCCGTCCTTTCCCCGCCTCGAGAACCGAGCCAAGATGCAATTTCGCCTGCGCCGCCAGAGCTCGCTCCCGCAGGAACTGGGCGGCACAGGGAGGGTATAAGACGCCATCTTCGGGCACCAGCAGCCCCCCGGCCAGGCCTTTCCGCAGGTTCGGTTCGAGGCGTTCGAGGGCACGCTGGTCGAGCACCACCGTGGGCACACCCGAGCGCTCGTAGTAAGCCCGCTTGCGGTAGACTTCCGCCATTTCCTGGTCATCGGCGGCCACCCAGATGGTTCCACACGCTTCGTACTCGACGTCCGCCGGGAGATCGCTACGTAATTGTTGCCAGAGCAGCTGCGAGTAACGGGTGAGCGCGAACTGGGCGTCTGAATCATCCATCACCACCAGGTGCCCCATGCCGGCAGCGGTGGCTCCGCCGCCGACCCCGTCGCGGTCGATGAGGGCGACCCGCATACCGTGCCGGGCGCACTCGTCGGCACAGGCCGCCCCCACGATGCCCGCCCCGATGATGACGACGTCATAGGCGAGCGGGATCATGGCTCGATTCCCATGCAGAATGGATCGCGCTCATCGAGGATCAAGTCCGCCTCAGCGGTGACAAATGCAGAACCCTTGACGCTCGGATAGATGCGTCCCTCGCGGACCTTGATAGTCCCCTCGAATAGGCTGCCCACGATACTCTCCTGTTTCCAAACCTGACCTTCTTGCAGTTTTCCGTCGGCATAGAGACAGGCCAGTTTTGCGCTCGTTCCGGTGCCGCAAGCGGAGCGGTCGTAGGCCTTGCCCGGACACAAAACAAAGTTCTTGCTATCGACACCGGGCTTGTCGGAGGGTCCAAACAGTTCAATGTGATCGATTTCCTCGCCGTTTGTGCCAGTAATCCCGGCCACGCGAAGCGCTTGCCGGACGGCCCAGGTGAAATGGGTCAGGTCTTCGATGTTGTCCATCGTCAACTCTCGGCCCAGATCTTCCAGCAGAAAAAACCAGTTTCCTCCCCACGCGACGTCTCCCGACACCGGGCCGAACTCCGGGACTTCGACCTCGACCCGGGCGGCACTGCGATAGCAGGGCAGGTTCTCGACCGTGACCTCGCCATTTTCGTCGAGGATGGCGGTGACCGTGCCCACCGGGGTTTCGATGCGGTGCTCTCCGGGCTGAATCGTTCCCAGGTGGGAAAGCGTCGCCATCAGTCCAATCGTGCCGTGGCCGCACATCCCGAGGTAGCCCACGTTATTGAAGAAAATCACACCGGCCGAGCACCCGGGATCAACCGGCTCGCATAATAGAGCACCGACCATTACGTCCGAACCGCGCGGTTCCTTCACGATGGCCGCGCGGAAGTCGTCATAGTCCCTGCGAAAGCGGT
>PKYX01000533.1:706-7027 GCA_003132825.1 Acidobacteriaceae bacterium | reverse complement strand
AAGCGCTCGAGCTGGACAAGCAAATCATTTTTGAAGACATCGCCGCCCCCCAGTTCGAATTTCTCCATCTGAGTGATGGGGGATAGGGAGCCGTGGACCAGGCCGGAGTCGGGTTGTATTCGAGGGTTGGGTGGCCAACGGTCGTCGGTCGAGAGGTAAGCCGCTCGACGATGCCGGTCATACGCGTGGATGACAGTCAAGAGCAGCGGCGCGCGTTTCCCCGGAAGAAGCCGTGCGCCTTACTTATCCGGGACGGGGACGGGCTTCACATCGCCGCAGTCTGCGCTTTTGAAGGTTGCGCTCGATATGGTGGTCCATTCCATTGGTTTGGTGCTCGATCCAATCTGCATCGACCCGACAAAGTGAACCTTGCCGGTGGCGTGCACCCCGTCGGTCGAATCGGACTGCAGTGTTCCCTTGCCGCTCATCACTCCAGTGCATACCAGGTCCGCGGTCATGCCGTTGGCCTTCTTGACCACGTTGGTCACTTGGCAGCTACGTATTTGCGGAACGATGGCGCCGTATCGGTCAATCTGCTGCTGCGTGAGGCAGACCGGCGCGGTGCGCGTGCCGGCCGCACCCGTTGGGAATGGAGACTGTTGAAAGGTCTGGGTTGTGGTCAACTCCCACAGGCCGGCTTTTCTAGTAGTCTGCGCCCGGGCGAGGACCGGCATGACGAAAAGGCAACAACCCAACATGATCGGAACCGAGTTCTTGCACATGATTGCTCCTGCTTGATTGCGCGGAAGCCTGGCCACGCATTTTCAACCTACGGCAGCGCGCCGGGCGAGGGAACGAGACAGCCTGTTTCGATGCCGAACCGGGACCACAATCCGACCACGGTCCCCGTGCGTCCCGCTGCCGGTGATAAACCAGCATACCGTCACCGCACCCCCATCCGAAGTGTACAGAATCTTGCTTCCTGTTCTATCGACGAGCCTCGACATATTTCTTGGCGGTCGGCAACAGCGCGTGCGATTATGACTTCATTGATCCGACCGCCAGGAGCGAGCCATGCAGACCGTGCTGCGTGATCTCCGCTATTCGCTACGGCAATTCGTGAACAATCCGGGATTCACGCTGACGGCGATGATCTCGCTGGGGCTCGGCATTGGGGCGACGACTGCGGTATTCAGCGTGATCTATGCCGCACTGATGAATCCCTATCCCTATCCCGCGGCCGAACGCATCGTGCGCCTGACGGTAGAGAGCAAGGCAGAGGCGGGGAATTGGGTCAATCTGAGCGGTCCGCAGATCCAACAAGTGCGGCAATTGAGCGTGGTCGAGAGCCTGCTGGCTATGGATTACCATGCCCTGACTCTGACCGGGCATGACGTCCCGGAAAATGTCAACGCGATCGGTCTGATCTCGAGCGGCTTTAACGATCTGGGGGTCCCTCCACTGCTCGGGCGGGGACTTCTGCCCGCGGACGCAATCGATGGGCAGGATCCGCGGCCGGTGACGGTCCTGGGATACAAGTTCTGGCAGAAGCACTTCTTCTCGAGTCCAGAGGTGCTGGGAAAGACAATCGAACTGGACCGGAGGAACTATGTGATCGTCGGGGTAGCCGCGCCGCGGTTCACCTGGTACAGCGCAGATGTCTACCTGCCGCTGAAACTTACGCAAGATCCGGGGCTGACGTGTATCGTCAATCTCCGCTTGCGGCCCGGCGTGACCCACGAGGCCGCGGACGCCGTGCTGCAACCCTTGCTCGAACAGTTTGCCAGGGACATGCCGCATCATTTTCCCGAGCACTTCCGGGTGCGAGTGGAGGGGCTGAACGAGTGGGTGGTGAGGGGCATGAGCCGGACTCTGTATCTGTTGTTGGGCGCGGTGGCGCTGCTGCTGGCCATCGGATGCGGAAACGTGTCCATTCTGCTGCTGGCGCGGGGAACGGCGCGGCAACATGAACTGGCGGTGCGAGCCGCCGTCGGGGCGCCCCGCCGCCGCATTGCGCGTCAGCTGCTTACGGAGTCGCTCGTGCTGGCTGCGGTTGGCGCCGTGCTGGGCGTTTTGATGGCTTACGGAATTCTGGCGGGTATTCAGGCGTTGCTACCCCGCTATGCCTTCGCACCCGAGGTCGTGATCCGCATCAACCTCCCGGTGCTTTTCTTCAGCGTCGGGGTAGCGCTTGGAACGGGGGTTCTGTTCGGATTATGGCCGGCGCTCGAGCTGTCGCGGACGCAGGTAGGCCAAGTCATGCAGTCGAATGCACGCCGCGTGGCGGGAAGCGTGCGCGGACGCAGAACGCACAATGCGCTCATCTCCGCTCAGATTGCACTGACCCTCTTGCTCCTAGCCGGAGCGGGTTCGGCGATGGAAGGCTTTGTGCGCTTGATGCATATGCCTCTGGGCTACGATCCCCACCATGTGGCATCGCTCGGGATTCCGCTGCATGACAACTCGTACACAACCTGGGCGGCGCGCGCGGCTTATTTTGAGCAATTGCGAGCCCAGGTGGCCGACACCCCCGGCGTGACCATGACGGCCATTTCGAGCAACGCTACTCCGCCCGAGAACGGATGGAAGTTGCGGTTTGAGATCGTGGGCAAGCCGGCGGTCGAAGACCAGACGGGATCGATCAACCTGGTGAGCCCGGGGTACTTTGCGGCGCTTCGCATTCCGCTAGTGCAAGGACGGATCTGGAACGAAACCGAGAACCATGACGGCGCACATGTGGCGGTGATCAACCGAACTCTGGCCGAGCGCTACTTCCCGAATGGCGATGCCATCGGGCACTCGGTAAAGCTGCCGAGTGTCGAGGACCGACCGCCCGAGATATTGTCAGCCCCGAACCTGCGGGACTCGGCGCTCGCGATTGTGGGCATTGTGGGGGATGCACGCAACGATGGGCTGCGAAATCCCATCAAGCCGGCGGTCTTTGTGCCCTTCACGCTGAGCATGTCGCAGGGAACGCAGATCCTAGTGAGGTCGAAGGTACCGCCGCTGACGCTGCTGCATGCGGTGCGGGCGCAGTTGAGCGCGGTGAACCGAGAGCAGCAGACCGATAGCAACGTCGCGGATCTGGACTCGTGGATTTCGGATGAGCCGGAGTGGCAGCAGGAGCACCTGGCCGCTTGGATTTTCGGTGTATTTGCGGGGCTCGCACTGCTTCTGGCCGCGGTGGGTCTTTACAGCGTGGTGTCTTATACGGTGGCGCAACGGACCAACGAATTTGGAATTCGCATGGCTCTCGGCGCACAGCGCGGAAATGTGCTGCGGATCGTCTTTGCCTCGACTCTGGTGAGTGTAGGCAGCGGTATTCTGGCCGGTGTCGCGCTCGCGCTGGCCCTGAACACGATTCTCGCGAAATGGGCGCAAGGCAATTCGCGCGATCCGGTCATTCTCCTGGCTGGAGCGCTCCTGCTAAGCGTGGTATCTGGCATAGCCTGCGCCATCCCGGCGCGGCATGCCTCCGAATCCGATCCTATGACGGCGCTGCGTTGCGAATGAGGCAGGCCGGTCGCCCCGCTGTCCGGAAAGACCCGCCGGTAGAGGAGAGGTGGGTTGGGCGGGCGTTGCTGCGGCCAATTGATGCATGTACGATAACCGCGCCATGCTGTTTGCTGATCTCGGACTGTCCCGACGTTTGGAGCGCGCCGAAGGGCACGCCTGCGCCCAATTCGCGGAGTCGCGCCGCCGTGTGTACCCCGCGAGCGGCGCCATGTGGATGGAATGCGCCGGGGCATACGCAGTCTTCGATGGTGTCGACTCTCCGCTAACCCAGAGTTTTGGGCTCGGTATATTCGAGGAGCTGGCGCCCACCTCGCTCGATGTGATCGAGCGCTTCTTTCTGGATCGTGGCGCGTCCGTGCTTCATGAAGTGAGTCCGCTCGCCGGGGTCGCCGCGCTCGATTTGCTCTGCGCCCGCCAGTACCGGCCGATCGAGATCAGCAACGTTCTTTACCGAGCGGTTGAGAAACCGCCGGCTTCCGATCAGGGCAACATCCGGGTGCGGGTTACGGGCCCCGCAGAAGCGCAACTGTGGAGCAGCATTAGCCGAAAGGGCTGGACCCATGAACATCCGGAACTCTCGGATTTTCTTCTCAAAGTCGGCGCCATCTCTTCGGCCCGTGAGCACAGTGTGTGCTTCCTCGCCGAGGTTGACGACAGACCGGGCGCCGCTGGAGTGCTGTGTATGCACAACGGGGTCGCGCTGTTCGGCGGTTCGGCCACGATTCCGGAACTGCGCCGTCGTGGACTGCAAGCGGCGCTTCTCGAGGAGCGTATGCGCTACGCCTTCGACCAGGGCTGCAACTTGGCCATGATGGTGGCCGAGGCGGGAAGCAATTCCCAGCGTAACGCCGAGCGTAAAGGATTCCGCATGGCATACACCCGCACCAAGTGGCGCTTATTCCGGGAACCACGGGGGCGATAACACCCACCTGCCCGCAGCCGGTCCTTCTTTTTGAGCCGGGTTGGTGAGGTTGAGGCAATAGGCATAAAATTGAGGAATTCGGCGGAGCTCGGGTGGAGGTGATTGGGCATGACCGATGAAACCGACGGCCAAGCGATGGAAGACGCCGCCAAGGGAGTCTCCAGACGCAACTTCATCAAAGGGGTCATCAGCAGCGGCGTGGCGGTGTCCTCGGCGAACTACCTGTTCCGCGCCACCTCCGTTTTCGCGCAAACGGCAGGCGATCCCGGCGATCGGCTCCTTACTCTGAACGTCAACGGCCAGCAACGGCGAGTCGACGTCATGAAGCAGGAAACCCTGGCGTTTACTCTTCGCTACAAACTGGGACTGACCGGCACGAAACTCGGCTGCGACCGCGCCGAGTGCGGCGCCTGCACGGTATTGATCGACGACGTTCCCCACTATTCGTGCTCTGTGCTTACGCACACCGTACGCGGCAAGAAGGTCGTGTCGATCGAAGGACTGGCCAGCCCAGACGGCACGCTGCACCCGGTGCAGCAAGGCGTGATTGATGAACAGGGCTTCCAGTGCGCGTTCTGCATGCCGGGCTTCATTATGGCGACGACCGGATTTCTGAAAACCAATCCCAATCCCACTCGGTCCGAATTAGCGCACGGCATATCTGGAAACCTGTGCCGCTGCCAGGACTATGACAAGATCCTCACCGCCATGATGCGCGGAGCAGAAAACCTGAGGAAGGTGAACCATGTCTAGCCCAGAGTGGAAGCCGAATCAACAGAAGTTCGGACCCCAGTACAAGGTTATCGGCAAAGACTACACAACCCCGGATCTTTACGCGAAAGTGACCGGCAGCGCGAAATACGCCGAGGATTTCCGCGCGGAAGGCATGTTGTTCGCCAGGCTGCTGCTCAGTCCCGTGGCGCATGGGCGGGTGAAGCGCCTTGATCTCAGCAAAGCATTGGCGATGCCCGGTGTGCGAGCCATCCTCACCCAAAATGATCTTCCCGCCCCTGCCGACAGCGTGACCGACCTGGGGGCGGTGATCAGAGCCAACCAGCAGGGCGAAAAAGCGCTCACCATGGAACCGCTATACCAGGGCGAGCCGGTTCTGGCGGTCGCGGCGGTAGACGAACTGACAGCCGCCGAAGCGATCGAGAAAATTGAGATCGAGTTCGAACATCTGCCGTTTGCTATCGATCCACTTGATACCCTCCGCCCGGGTGGGCCGAATCCGCGCCTCCAGGGCAACGTCTGGGTCCGGCCGCCGGCACCGCCCGCCAAACCGGGAGAAAGACCTCCAGCTCCGCCACCGCCCCAGGTGGGAGAGCTCAAATGGACGGCGGCGGACTTCTCCGAGGCCAAACAAGGCCGCCTGCCCATGGGCAAGCCGCAAGATGAGTGGGTTTACGGCGATCTCGACGCCGGCTTCAAGAATGCCGCGTTGGTTCTCGATGAAACCTTCGTCACGCCGGACAGCAGCCATCAGACGCTCGAGCCTCGTACCGCTTTGGCCTATTGGCAGAACGGAAAAGTCTTCGTTCACATGGGAACCCAGAGTACGGTGCAAACCCTGGCCGCCCTGGGACGCTGGTTGAATATGGACCCCAACCAGATTGTGCTCATCAGCGAGTACACCGGCGGGGGCTTTGGCAGCAAGGCGACCGGTTACATCTTTGCCATTATTCCCGCGCTCTTGTCGAAGAAAGCCAACGCCCCGGTGATGATGCGCATCAGCCGGGAGGAAGAGCATTTCATCGGACGCGCACGGCCCGGTTTTCAGGGCCGGATGAAGGTCGGATTTTCCCCGGACGGGCGGATCGCCGCGCTCGATATGTTTGTCATCTGCAACAACGGCCCCTACGACGCGGTGGGTGACGCGAGCGCCTCGGGGGCGATTGTCTCGCTGTTGTATCAACCCCTGGCCATGCGCTGGCGCGGCGTGA
>PKYX01000533.1:0-681 GCA_003132825.1 Acidobacteriaceae bacterium | reverse complement strand
CGGGCTCATTCGACCAGCGCGTTCCTCAAGGAAGCGTTCGATCGCGGTGCGGAGCAGTTCCAGTGGAAACAGCGGATCGCACGCCCCAAGCGAAGCGGCACGAAAGTCCGCGGAGTGGGCGTGTCGTCGAGCTGCTTCTTCGCCGGCTCTACCGGATACGACGGGCTGTTCGTCATCCAACCGGATGGACGGATCGCGATCCAATCGGGAATCGGCAACTTGGGGACCGAATCGATTAGCGACGTCCACCGCGTGGTCGCCGAGGTATTGGGTGTGCCCTGGGAAAAATGCGACGTCACCTGGGGTAATACGGCCAAGAACTTGCCGTGGACCTGCGTTTCCGGAGGCAGCCAAACCACCCACGCGATGACGCGTGCCGCCCATGCGGCGGCGACCGATGGGAAAAGGAAGCTCCAGGAAATCGCGGCCAAAACTCTCGGGGGCAAGCCGGAGCAGTACGAGGTTGCCAACGAGCGCGTATTTGTGAAGGGGGGCAAAGGCATGAGCCTGGCGCAGGCCGCCGAGCACGCCATTCAACTGGGAGGTGTCTACGACGGTCACGAAGCTCCCGAAGACGTGAACAAATACACCAAGGCATCGATTGCGGCGCTGGCTGGGCAGGGTCTGGTGGCGGCCGCCAAGGACAAATATCCGCACGACGGACAGACCTTCTCTTATGTG
>PKYX01000330.1 GCA_003132825.1 Acidobacteriaceae bacterium | reverse complement strand
GCTCGCAGTGGCAGGCGTCCGGCGACAGCAAATGCGCCGGCAGCAAGACCGGTTTTTAGGAAGTCACGTCTGGTGTAGTGCGGCATCGATGCTTCTCCATTGGGCGAAATCGTACCACAAATTCTTGCTCCCAAGCCTGCGCGAGAGACTGGTCGAGGCCACTTGACCGCCCTTGGGGAGGGCGCGAGTCCCAGGAAAATCGGGTCCAACCGTCCGCAGAGTATCGGGTGAGCAGCACCCTGACTGCGCTTCAGCGGCGGGCTCGAGCAGCATGGCGAAGCCAGCAGATTTCTGACATGGCTCGAATCGGGAGTGCCGGAGCGAATCAGAACCGCACCTCGGAGGGCCACTCCTGGAAGTGGATCTTCGGGCCGTCCGCGCAGCTGAAGATTTATGGGAAATTGCTGCTGGACACGGTTGTTGGACATGATTCGTGGACTAGGCGGCAAGCCAGGTTGGGCACGCCGTGTCCGATGAAGAAGACATCTGTGAGATTGACGGGCTTTTACCAAGATTGAGAGTGTCTTTACGATGCGGCCAAACCGACGTACAGTGAACGACACCGCTGACCCTGGCGGAAGCGGCGCTGGGCGCGCCAGGCCAGGGTTCTGAACTCCGAACCTGGGACACTGAAACTGGGCCTACAATCGTTCCGTTCTTGCTCGGTTCTGTACTTCATCGTTTATAGCGCAGGTTGCAGTACTCAAACCCCAGTGCCCATCGGCATAACCGTTAGTCCGCAATCTGCCACGGTCACGCCGGGCCCAACCGTCCAATTCGTCGCCTCGGTCACCGACACTCTGANNAGGGTTTCCCCTGGGCGCGTCCCAGGCGTTAAGAATCTCGCCAACAAGATCACCGGTTAAAGCCTCGCTGGTTTCGTTGCCGTTCTGGTTGGAAAATCCGCGCGAAACCAACACTGCAAGTTTCACGAATGGCCTCTGGAGTCAAATTTCTGGCCTGGACGATTCGAGATGCGGCACGAATCGAATCAGTGACAGAGCCAAAGAGTGTTGCCGCTGCGCTTTCNNTTGCGAAAGTGTCGATCGTGTCATGCATGTAGAGAATGTCTTTCGCGCGATCATCGCGATTCCGTCTCCGATGGATAAGTATTTTTTGTGCGAGGAAACTGACCGGACTTGCAATCCGCACTGCGGTTTCGCTTGCCAACGGGAACCCATTGGCCGCTGATAGGGCAACGCTCCACGGCGCGGCTAAGAGGACCTCGATGTAGCGCAGGTTTTGCGAAGAGACCCCGCCCACCCTGTGTGTTGGATTCTGTTTTCCTCTTCTGCCCAAGGCGCCACCTACTAACGATGTAAGAAATTCCGCGTAGAAATGAATGCCAGGATCGCTCAGTCGATAGTGAGCAGCGGGAGGTCGGTGACGTCCTAGAAACTCGGCTACAAAGCCGTTCGCAGCGAGCCGCTGGTAAATTTCATCTCCGGCGACTCTCATTCGCCTCGGAAGAGCTACGTCCGCATCAAGTGTTGCCAATGGTTCGTATTGCAGTGGTTGGGCTAAAGGATGCAATCGGTGCAGGCGGTGCGCCCAACCCCCAATGATGACCACCTGGTCCAGCCACGGCGTCAAAGATTCCACGAGCCTCGCGAAGGACGTAAACTCGGCATTCGCATTCATGCATTTACCTTATTAAGAATTTGCGAAAACACTCGCTTACGGAGAAGATGGGCTTGATCTTTCCCGCGTGCCGGATGGTTTGAGACATCGAGCCAAATCTGCAAAACATCGTTGGCCGGCACACCATCGCGTTCTATTGCTGCGCGGAACACCGCCTCAGGATTTTTCGGCACCCTTAGGAATACATCTGCCTGATGGCCAGTAACTTCGAGTGNNTGTCGAGCCGCTCTATATAGAGATGAGGCTGGGTTCCATGCACGAACTTGAAGCCCAAAGCCTCCGCAGCGGCAAATAGTGCAAGGCAGAGCCGGGGCTTCCCTCTGCGCAGCTGGTCAGTCTTGGAGTGTGGAGTACTGGATCGCATTCTACTTGCATAAGATCGAAGAGCGGCATGAAACGTGTCCTTTTCGCCGCTTAAGATCCAACGGGCTGGAGATTCATGGATATGGGAATGACTCGCTCTCAGCCATCGTTCCAGCAGTTCCTCAGTTCGGACTAGCCTGATCCCGCCTAGTCCGTCGAGGAACCCTTCCTCGGAAAGCTGACGCACAAGCCGGAACGCACTCATCGTGGAGACACCTGCTGCGTCGGCGAGCTGAGAGACATTTTCATAGTGTCCGCGCGGAGCAGAGAGCAAGGAATCCGGGATGCTTCTTGATAAGAGAATTTTCAACATCCACTGATTTAGGTCAGAGAATAGGTTGCCTGGCGAAACCTCTTTGGGAGGGCCTTCGATAACGCGCGACCTCTCCGCATTGAGAACTTCCAAGCCATGGCCGGCAAAACGGCGGAAGCCTCCGGCGTCAATGATCCCGACCCCGACATCGGGAGCATTACGCAAGGCGAAGTCTTTGACGTGTTCCGACAGGGAATCCGAAACATCGTCAGAGGCCAGCACAGCAACGGGGGTTGCGCTGCCCGCAATCCGGGCAGCTGCTCTTTGGGCTTCCAGAATGGCCTGTGAAATCAAAGGAATAGCTCTGTCTTTCCTTGATTCCGATAACGCCTTGAGCTGGAAGACATAGATATTCTTGCCATTGCGAGCCACGATGTCGGCGCCGTTGTCTGCGGATCGCGGCGACTGCTTTACGTGCCATCCCGCGTTCTTAAGCGTCTTGGTCAGCAGATTGTTAAATCCTGCGGCGCGATTTTGCTGATGTGATCGCATAACAAAGGTCTGTTAACATAGCCGCGATATATAACATGGCCACGGTAATTAACATGGCCATGATAATTGTGTTAAGATAGCGTTGTCAAGCTGGGTCCACTCGTTGACAACCCGGTGGGTGCACGAGCGAGGAAAGCTCCTCGGCTGGCTGCATCCCCGAAAGCAACGTGATCTTTTAGTTTTTGCCATCGCCCTAGTCTCGGTCGGGCGCAGAAGCCATGCGGACGACGCGTCCTACATGCCGACTGCCGGGCTCCGGCACCCGCCTTAAACGCGTGCAAGGGAAGCTCCAAGCTCGAGCTCAGAGTAGCCCGTAAGGCTAAGTTCCCCTCTCGTAAGGTAGTCCTTTAAGGTTTGCTCTTATCTGATACAATTCGACCGCTCTTATTTGGGTAGATCATGAAGCTGTCCGGCCCCCTCGGAAGCCCGATTACACGCCCTGCGAGCAATTGCCGAAAAGCCGTGGCAGTGGTCCTGTTCACGATTGCCTCCGCCACGCTGCTGTCGGCGCAGACCTTGCTCTTGATCACCGTAACCCCAGCGGATCCTGCCTTCGCCCTGGGCACGACCGAGCAGATGACGGCGACGGGAACCTACAGCGATGGCAGCACGCTCGATATAACCAGCTCCGTCACCTGGACCTCGCAGCACCCGACCATCGCCACGGTAAACAGCCAGGGGTTAGCCACCAGCGTCGCCCTAGGCAACTCCAGAGTAACCGCCAGCCTTTCGGGCATCAACGGTTCGACCCGGCTGACCATCACCGCGGCGGCCCTGGTTTCGATTGCCGTCACTCCGGCCATGCCCAGGATTCCGCTGGGGATGCCGCAGCAGTTCACCGCCACCGGCACTTTCACCGATGGCAGCACCCAGAACATAACCACAACCGTACAGTGGAGTTCGTCGGCAGCGACGGTGGCCACAATCAGCAACGCTCCCGGCAGTAACGGCTTAGCCACCACTGTGGGGGTGGGATCTACCACCATCACCGCCACCTCAGCTGCCGTCAGCGGAAGCACCACCCTGGTCGTGACTGCGGCGACGCTGGTGTCGATTGCGGTCACGCCGGCGACTCCGTCGATCGCGTTAGGCACCACCCAACAATTCACAGCCACCGGCACTTTCACCGACCTGCATACCGAGAACCTGACCTCGAACGCGACCTGGGCCTCGAACCCAGCCTCGACAGCCACCATCAGCGCGACCGGTCTCGCCACCAGCCTGGCGACGGGTACAGCGACCATCAGCGCGACTTCGGGAGCAATTACCGGCTCTACGGTGCTCACGGTTACGGCCGCAGTCCTGGTCTCGATTGCCATCACGCCCCCCGACCCGACCATCGCGCTAGGAGCCACGCAGCAGTTCACCGCAACCGGAACCTACTCCGACGGTACGACGCAGAATGTGACCAGCACCGGACACTGGACCTCGAGCAGCGCCGCTGTGGCTACGATCAGCAACTCGGCAGGCAAGCAGGGCCTGGCAACCAGTAAGAGCCTGGGCATGACGACGATTGGCGTTACCCTAAATGCCCTGTCTTCCTCCGTCATCCTGACCGTCAGTCCGGCGGCGCTAGTATCGATCGCGATCACTCCGCTAACGCCTACGATACCGCTGGGCGCGACCGAGCAGTTTACGGCGACCGGAACTTATTCTGACGGGAGCACGCAGGGCATCACTTCGGTCGTGACTTGGAGCTCGTCGGCAGCGACCGTGGCTATTATCAGCAACGCTTCCGGCAGTAATGGCTTAGCCACCACCGCAGGAGTGGGAACCGCAACCATCACCGCCACTTCCGGAGCGGTGTCGGCTACGACTACATTAACCATCGGAACCGCGGCCCTCGAATCGTTGGCGATCACGCCCGTGAATCCCGTCCTCTCAGCTCGCGCCACCCAGCAGTTCACGGCGACTGGCACCTTCACCGACGGCAGCACAGAGGACGAAACCGCATCCGTGACTTGGTCTTCTGACGCGCCCTCGGTGGCGTCTATCACTACGGGTGGTCTGGCGACTGCGATCGGCACCGGCGTCGCCCATATTACGGCTGCCTCCGGCAGCGTCAAGACTTCCACCACCCTGACGGTCACGCTTCCGCTAGCCCCGGTCTGCTCGCTGCAGGCGGCTCCGGCCAGCGGGAAAGCTCCGCTTGCGGTCACGGTCACGGCCACCTGCGCCGGCCAGACCGGGACTGGCATTGCCACCACGATCATCACCCTCGGAGATGGTTTCTATCAGTCGGGCGCAACCGCCACCCATACCTTCGTGAGCGCGGGCACATTCACGGTGAGCGTGGTGGCTACCGATACCGCAGGCAATACGTCCAAAGCAGCTTCGAGCACCGTATCGGTCACCGATGCTCCCAGCTTCTTTGTAGGCGTGAGCAACGGTCAAATCGATCAGTTCGACACCAGCGGCAATCTGCTGAAGACCCTGAACACCGGCCGGGGCGGATCGGTCACCGGGATGGCATTCGATGCGCTCGATGCCCTTTACGTGACCGACTTCACGGCCGACGGAGTGAGCAAGTTTGATGGCAACGGGAATCTGATCGGGAACTTCGGAAGCGGCTACAATTGCCAACCCGAATCGATTGTGTTCGACCAATCGGGCAACGCCTATGTGGGAGAGACGGGATGCAGTCATGCCCTGCTGAAATTCGACCCCTATGGGAATCTGCTGGCGGGCTCGGCCGTAACCACCGAAGTCGAGGGCAGTGATTGGATCGATTTGGCTTCCGACCAGTGCACGATCTTCTACACTTCGCAGGGCACCACAGTCTTTCGCTTTAACGCGTGCACCGGCCAGCAATTACCCACCTTTGCCACCGGCTTGCACACCGGACTCGGCCTACGGATCCTCCCCGACGGTGGCGCGCTGGTAGCGGACGACCAGGATATCGTGCGCCTGGATTCAGCCGGCAGAACCATTAGCACCTACAGCGCCACCGGGGAGAATTGCTGGGTTTCTTTGACCCTCGATCCGGACGGGACATCATTCTGGGCAGTCGACTTCTGCAGTTCGGATATCGTTCGTTTCGACATCACTTCCGGCAATCAGCTGGCGAAATTCAACGCCGGAACACCCACCATGACCGTCTATGGGATTGCCATGCGAGGTGCCACGACCGCGACCACCGCCGCCGGTCCCTTAATCGCGACCCAGCAGAGTCCCTCCGTTGCCGCCGGTCAGACGGCCTCG
>PKYX01000444.1 GCA_003132825.1 Acidobacteriaceae bacterium | reverse complement strand
TCATCTGAGCTCCTTGTTCGCCAGGTCAGGTGCCGGTCATGGGACGATCATTCCTATGATCGGTTATTTCCGGGTCGCGGTTCACACTATATCGCTCCCCCGACGCGGGTTGGCGTAGCAGTTTTCGGCCCGTATGATCCACCGTTGACCCTCAGCTCTGTAACTGCGAGCCAATTGGATTCCTTTCTGTCTTCAGCCGCACCGGTCCCTGCCACTGGATCGTCTGCGCCGGAGCCCCTTGCAGAAGGTGGACCACTCCGGAGTCGTCCTTTGTTTCCCCGACGTCTGGCTGACCGGCGAAGTTCGTCAACAAATCGTCACACGTCCGGGGGCCGCATCGCCGTAGTCGAAAGTCTTGGTATAGTCGTCCGCTAGTGTCTCCAGGGTAACCACAGCTCGCGCCGCTTGCGCCTCCCGGAGGCTCGGCAACGCGCTGTTCAGCAGACGAATCGAGTCTTCAATACGCCCTGTCCGGTTCGCCAGCACACCCGCGAAGTAGTCTCGTTCGGGGCCCCGGCTGCATGGTCTGCAGCCTAGTCTCCAACTCATCTCCCCGAAACTCTGTCACCTTCGGCCTCCAGCGCATCTGCCGGAGCCGCGTTCTCGCCCAGTGAAGCCGCCCACACTGGCATCCGCGTGCAAAGCAGGAAACAGAGCAGCACACATGCGCTGCCAACCATTGTGAGCCATCGAAGTGGCAAGCGGTTAGCTCGATCCCTGAAACGAATTGGTCATGCCCCAGCGCGAAAGCGCCGCTATCGTTGGCTATTCTACCGCTCTGACGAAGGCCGTTAGATCAACGCCAGGAAGTTCACAGCAGCCGATTCTCCGGATCCCGAAGTGCCTCTGCCAGGTCGTTGAGAAACAGCGCTGCCTGCCGACCATCGACCACCCGATNNGGTCCGAGGATAGCGTCAAGGTCATCATGGGCCGGATGCCGGGCTGGCCGTCGACCGGCACCACCCGGTCTGCGATAGTTCCGACAGCAATGATTGCGGCTTGCGGAGAACTGATGATCGCGCTGAAGGCATCGACTTTGTACATGCCCAGATTGCTGAGGGTGAAAGTCGCGCCCGCGACATCGGATGGACGCAAGCGGCCCGCTCGGGCCCGCTCCGTCATTTCCCCGCGTTGCCGAGCGATTTCACCCAGGGTCGCGGTGTTGGCGCGGGGAATTACGGCCACCACCACGCCATCCTCGACCGCCATCGCAATGCCGATGTTGATTTCCGTATGAAGATGAATGCCATCGGAAGTCCAGCTCGCATTCATCCGAGGATGGTTGACGAGGACCCGAGCCAGTAGCGCGACCAGAAAATCGGTATATGTGACCTTTACCCCCTGCGTTTTTTCGATCGCCGGAGTCAGTTTGTCGCGCGCTGCGACCAGTGCGCCAGCATCGACATCCCGGACGACGAAGAAATGCGGGACGCTCGTCCAACTGCGGGTGGTTCGCTCGGCCATGAGGCGGCCGGTCGGACCGACCGCTGGCATGGCGGATGCTGGCGGTCGAACCTCGGCCGGGGAAGCGATCGCCGCCAAGATATCCGCGGCCAGGATCTCGCCACCGGAACCCGACCCGCGCAATTGGCTGATCTCGACGCCGTGTTCTTTGGCCAAACGGCGAGCCTTGGGCGAGATTCTCGCGCCCAGCCCGGCGGGCTGTTCGGAGGCAGGTGAGGCAACCGGAAGCGGGCGGGGGAGCGAGACCACAGGCGGATTCGCTCGCTCCGCCCTTGCGGCCTCTGGGGGAGGAACTTCTCCGGGACGAACAATCCAGGCAATCGTCTGGCCGACGGGCACGACCGCGCCCTCGCGCACTCGGATACCGGCCAGAATGCCGTCGGCCTGCGCTTCGACCTCGAGCACAGCCTTGTCGGTTTCCACTTCGAGCAAAGGCTCGCCTTTTGAAACCGTATCGCCTTCCTTTTTTCGCCAGGCGACCAGCTTGCCGGTTTCCTGCGCCATTTCGAGAGCGGGCATGACTACGCTGAAGGCCATAAATTTCGCCCACGCCTAGGTTCGAGGTGCGAGACAAATTCTGCACCGAACGGAGGGTCCGAGACCCCGTCCCAGGCGAAACCTGGTCTGGGGCTCAGAACCTCGTCAGTCGGGTACGGTGACGCGCTCGCTGCGCGCGCTGCTTTCGATCATCTCGACGACCCGCTGGCTGGGCGCAGCTTCGTTTTCCCGCGTGGTCGCGAGCGGACCGTTCACGGTTACGTAGTGCGCGCCGGCGACCAGCAGTTCTTCCGCCGGGAAACGGGTGATGACTTCGTGGCCGGTCGGGGTGACGACGATTTCTTCCTCGATGCGGGCGGCGCTCCAGCCGTCGGTGGAGGGCCAAAACGTCTCCAGCGCGAACACCATGCCGGGCTTGATTTCGTGCGGATGCTCGAACGAGACCAGACGGCTGATCACCGGTTTCTCCCAGATTGCCAGACCAACCCCGTGACCGTATTGCAGCGCGAAGCAGGCTTCCTCGTTGGGGAAGCCGAATTCCTCGGCCTTCGGCCACACCGCGGCGATTTCGGCAGTGGTGCGGCCGGGGCGTACCAGCTCAATCGCCGCATCCAGGTAGTCGCGGCAACGCTTGTAGGCGTCCACCATGGCGTGCGAACCGTAGCCGATGGTGAAGGTGCGGTAATAACAGGTGCGGTAGCCCATGTAGGAATGGAGGATGTCGTAGTAAACCGGGTCGCCCGGGCGCAGCACGCGATCGGAGAAAACATGAGGATGCGGATTGCAGCGCTCGCCGGAGATGGCATTGACGGCCTCGACATATTCCGAGCCCAGATCGTAGAGAACCTTGCTCACCAGGCCGACCGCCTCGTTCTCGCGCAGACCGGGCTTCATGGTGCGGTAAAGCTCGTCGTACGCGGCGTCGACCATCATGGCCGACATGTTGAGCAAAGCGATCTCGTCTTGGGTCTTGATGACGCGGGCGTCGGACATGAGCTGTTGGCCGTCGACCACGGTGATTCCNNCCGCGCATTTCGAGCTCGATGCGGATTTTCTTGGCTACGTCTTCCGCGCGCCCCATCTCTGGCGACATGGCGCCCCGTAGCATGGAAATGCCGGAGCGGGAGCGGTCGCCGAGCCAGGGGCAGTTGAGTTGATGATGTCTGGCGGCTGAGCCGAAGTCCCACAGGATGGGTTCGTCGTTCTGGGGCAGCAAGGTGAAGCGATTGCACTTGTCCTGCGCCCAGGTGCCGATGTGGGTCGCGGTGAGATAACGGACATTGTTCATGTCGAAACACAGCAGCGCGCCCATCTCGGAAGTCGCGAGCAGTTCCTTGGCGCGCGCCAGGCGCTCCCGGCGCAGGCGGTCGAAGTCCACTCGCTGTTCCCAATCCACTGCCATGCTACCGTGTGTTTTCAGTGCCACGACGCGCCTCCTGCTCCTAGGTTGTCATGCAGAGCCAAGCCGAGAAGCCAGGCCGCCGAAGCACCTGGCCGGGGACCGGGATCCTTGGCTTCGAACGGAATAATCGTCATGCCCGGCCA
>PKYX01000237.1:2075-11754 GCA_003132825.1 Acidobacteriaceae bacterium | reverse complement strand
CTTTCTCTGGTGTCGCACGGCACTAATTAAGGTTCATGCGCAATTTCGTGCAGGCTTGACGAGTTTGCTATGTTGGGGTTGTGAGCCAACCCATTGATATTGTGCAGAGGTCGTTGCCCGAGCCAGAGTTGCTGGTATTGGACGCCGTGGAGCGGATCGAACGGGATATTGCTTTCCGGGTTCGAAGTCGGGGAACGCCTCGACAGGGCGCACCCCCTACGTTCCTAATGCCTAAGTTGTAACCTTCGTCAAGGTACTATGCCAACCTGGAGCAGACTGAGCACACCTCTTCACCGCGGGGTTGATCCATCGCTAACTGATGATGATTCCGTAATACTCTCTGGGCCGGACTGGAACCATTGCCCTATGAGCCACTCTTGACGCAATTGTAGACCGTAAGGGTGACCACATTATTCTTCAGTTCCACAAAACTTCCGCCACCCGGGGCTTGAGCTATCCCAGTATGCCCTGCGAAGCAATCGTTGATATTGGTCACTTTGGGAACAAGCCCATAGAAGCCGATCTTGTACACCGCAGCGTTTAGCGTATTCGAATTCATAGTGTTCGATACGTCGGGTACATACAGAGTGCCAAGGGGATTAAGCTTCCATAGCTGCGAGACTGTCTGATTGCATTTGTATATCTGCATAGCAAGTCCGGCCGTCGTCTGCCCGCCCGGTATGTCGAGACAGTAACCGCTGCTACCCGCAACCTCCGATTGCACCGGTGCGCCAACGGCGCCTTTGGCTGGTACGAAGATCTTCCACTTCTCGTTGCTGATTCCGTTGCAAGTCCACTGCTGTATCGGGGTATGATTTGCGGCCCCGCCCCGAACATCGAAACACATGCCGGTGAGAGCGTTTTCGAATTGGTCTCCGGCGGAGCCGAGGTCGACGTAGATCCATTCCTGAGCGCCGCTCGCCTTGCACGGCTGCTGGACGATCGCCGTGCCCTGGAGCATCGACTCGTTCTGCGGCTCAAGACACATGCCGGTGTGAGAGTTGAAAAACTGGAAAGCCGGATTCTGTGCTGCGGCCTTCGCCGATAGTGCGAGCGCCACGGACGCGACCAAATAAAATGTCTTGTTCATGGCGAACCTCCATGTTCGATGGCGTCGCAGATTTCGCACACATTGGTCAGCGATTGTTCCCATGATGTCGCCATCTAGGTTGTTGGTTTGTCTCGAGCGTTGTTGATGTTGCCGATTATATCACTGAGATTGGACACGGGGCGGTGTTCGCAATGGCCTGCACACCGGGCTTCTCATCGACAGAAACCGACGCTGCAAAATCGCTCCGCTTTGTTGTTTTTGCACCATTGAAATCCTGCGCTTCTCAAATGACAATCCTCTCCACCTCATCCAGCGAAACTTCATCGTCCCTTCGATCATAAAGTCCGGTTGTCCGGGCTTACTCGTGGTTCGCCATCTCCTGCGCGATCTCACGTCGGCCGCCGTTGCGGAGATATTCGGTAAAATTGATCAAGGTCGATCCGTCTCCCGGGCAATTGGCCTTGGGATTTGACACTGGCAAACATTAAGGGAGGAATTGCGATGACGAAGATTCACAACTATCCCGCGAATTCCCCCGCCCGATCTTATCTACCCATTTCCTTCTTTAGAATTGCTGATTCCATATCGAGACAGCCAATTAGTGAAAGTCTGGTAGCTCGGAAGCCCAACTAGCTTGGCAGCTTCGACTTTGTTTCCGTTAGAAGCCTCAAGAGCTCTGCTCAAATAGTGTCGTGCGACCTCGGAGAGCACGTCGTTCAATTGGAAGTTCACCAATGGGCGATCCAGGACACTCTCGGGAATATTCTTATGAGGGGGCAGAAGAGCCTGTTGAATATCGCTCGCACTGCTAAAGGTCTTTCGTACGAAGAAGAAGTCATCCTTCAGCTCCAATCGTGGGCCAAGATGGCTGGGGCTGAGATCCATCACGTCGGAGGTGACATCAGCCCGGCGATATACTCGTCAAGGTCATTCGAAACTCGTTTGTTGGAAATGACGTTTCAATCATCATCGAGGTTCGAGATCGCCAATCTGCTCTCGGCCGGAAGGGGATTTCCGACGCGCTTACTCGGGCCATGACGGTGCGCAAAGCTCAAGCAGGTATCTACTTGAGCCGGACGCGTGAGGGGCTTGCAAAAGAAATTGCCGACTGGGCCGAGGGCACATGCGACAACGGACAATTCGGTATTGGTGCCGCAACGGGAGTCACCGGCATGGCGACCGCGCCGTTTGAGTTTCTCTTTTGGTTCCTCGTCATCCGCCCACTTCGATGACGCCGGCTTGTGGTCCCACGATGCGGTTTGGTTTTCCCGCTACGGTACTCTGGTCTCCACCATCGAGGCCTTCGTCAATCAGACCCCGCTTGGTTACTTCGCTGACGAACTGGCCGACACGCTCCATGCCGAGGTGCAAGATCCCTTACGCGATCTGGTGCACGCCGGACGTCTGCGCCGCTGGGATGTGGCCGGTCGCTTCCTCTACACTTCCGCCGACAGTCGCCAGGCTCGAGATCAGCTCCGCACTAGGAAAACAGCACAGTCGGTTCCTCTGCTGGCCAACGCTTCCGCTCTCCAGATATCTCCGGAAGAACTCAAAACCGCCATTTTGCTCTTCTATAGTCTGCTCGACGAGCAGCAGCGTCGCTTGTTCCGGTCTGGAGTCCATGAAGCTAGGCCACGGCGGCGATAGCATTCTGGCCGAATTCCTCGGCCTCGATCCGCACACCGTCGCCCGCGGACGCCAGCATCTGCTCGATCACCACGTCACCACGGGCCGCACTCGCCACTCCGGCGGCGGCCGCAAACCGGTCGAAAAAAAAAGCCGACATCGTCACCCTGATCGAGTTTCTGCTCGAATACGATACCGCCGGCGATCCCATCACTGGCCTGAAGTGGTCCCGGCGAACTACGGATAAGATTGCCAGGACGCTCAATGACTTCGGCGTTATCGTCAGTCCCAACACCGTCGCTCGTCTCCTTCATCAGATGGGCTATTCCCTCCGCCTCAACCACAAGAAACTCTCTATCGACCACAGTCCCGATCGCAATCATCAATTCCTCTATCTCGGCGATCTTCGTGACCGGTTTCAGCGCCGCGGTCTCCCCATCATTAGCGTCGATACCAAAAAACGCGAACTGGTCGGCCAGTTCAAAAAACCCCGGTGCACGTTGGGATCTATCTCCCTGCCTGGTCAACGATCACGACTTCCGCTCCGATTCCACCGGCGTCGCCATCCCTTACGGTATCTATGATCTGCTCGCCAATCGAGGCTCCGTCGTGGTCTGCTGGATTAGTCAAAGCGGTAACGGAGAGCCTCCGCTACGGCCTCATACCCAATTCGTCGGTAAACGGAATTCGATGTAGGTATCAATGGCGCCGCTTACGTCTCACTTGCCCGCTACAGGCACGCCAGGGCCGCAGGGTTTTACAAGGCGCAGCCGGAATTGCCGGGCCACAGGGAGGTGTGGAGCCTTTCGGGGCCTGCAGGTCAAAAGGGAGAGCGAGACGCCCTGTGTACCATTTTGTGTACCACTGTAACCGCGAAGGACCGTTAGGCGATGTCACCACTCTTTCCGGGCAAAAAACAAACCCGCTGATTTAGCGGGATTTAGCGGATGATAGCTGGTAGCGCTACCGGGAATCGANNACCCCTAGACGATAGCGCCATCAATGACGTGCACGCTTTTGACGAAGGCTTTTTCACCAATCTTTGCACCATTCCGACCGTCGCGCGCACTGCACTGGTTACATCCTCAGTCGAAACTAATGTGATAGCGGTCAAACACTGAGCAGGTGGATCCTACTGCTTGCCTTCCGCTTTAATCTTACGGCCCAGCCCGGAAGCATCGCAAGCGTTCGTCTTTAATAATCCTTGCAGCAATAATCCTTGCAGTCGGCAATCCGCACAATCCGCAGCCAGCTCTTGACAAAACTCCCTCTCCGAGAGCAGAATTTTTAAGGCGAATAAAAAGCGAATATTACTTTGGCGCCGGGTTATTCCGTCTTCAGGCTCCCGGAAATTCCGAGCTTCTATGTCTTTTCTATCCGTCTCCGCTAAGGCGGCTCCAGGCCGCTGCATGGCTTGCACTCGGGGAGAAGATCGGGCCCTCGTTCTAAAACATCTCTCTGCACTACCCAAGCTTGCGGGAGTTACGCCAGCCTCGCGACTGAAAGCGTTTCCCACTCCGGAGATGGTTTCGAGCGGGATCCCTGCGATCGATGCTCTAACCGGAGGATTGCCGCGTGGATGCCTGACCGAAGTCTGCGGGCCGGCTTCTTCGGGACGGACCAGCATACTGCTGGCGGCTTTGGGAGCCTCCACCCAGCGTGAGGAAGTATGTGCTCTGGTCGACGTCACGAATGCTTTCGATCCTAGGTCTGCGGCGGCGGGAGGAGTGAGCTTCGAGAGACTCTTGTGGGTGAGATGTTGTCATGCGGAGCGGAGTGAAGCATCCCTATCATCGCCACAATCCATCCCGGGGACACGGTTTTCTCGCTTCGCTAGGAACGACCATTCGAAAACGAACCGGACTTTCGCCACCGAAGAAAGAAAAGTTGAGCAGGCCCTGCGCGTCACCGATCTCCTGCTGCAAAGCGGCGGCTTCGGCATGGTCGCCATCGATCTGTGCGATGTTCCGCTGCAAACGGCCCGCCGCATCCCGCTCACCACCTGGTTCCGTTTTCAACGCGCGGTAGAGAAAACCCATACCGTGCTGTTTGTGATTGGGCAAATCCCGTGCGCGCTGAGTTCGGCCACACTGCTGGTGCGGCTGAAATCGCAGTCGGTCATCCGCCCCTCATGGTCCAAGAAAGAGCTTTCAGCTTTTCGCCCTCCGCCCTCAGAAAAAAGCGGGACATTGCCGGCGCACGCTCAATTTTTTGAGGGATTCCATGTGGAAGGGGAGCTATTACGATCGCGGCTGGAATGCAAACCGGTGGCTTCGATTACTACGGCATTCCCTACAAAAACCTCCTGGGCGGGATGAAGAAGTGGACTCCATGGTTTTCATAAACGACAGCTTGCGGCTGAAAGCGAACTGTTCATTTCCTGGCACTGCCGACTGAATCAATGATCAACGCGTTTGGCTGCATCTTCGTTCCCGATTTCCCCTTAGAAGCGCTGCTACGCGCCGAACCGGAGTTGCGCTCGCAGCCTGTCGCCGTGCTCGAGGGCAAAGTGCCATTGCAGAAGGTTCTGGTGGGAAATGAAAAGGCGCGTCATGCCGGAATTGAGCCGGGGAGGACCAAGCCGCAAGTGGAAGCATGCGCTGGTTTGGTGCTGCGCAATCGTTCCCCCATGCAGGAAACCGCTGCCCATGCGGCGCTGCTCGATTGCGCGCAATCATTCTCGCCGCGAGTGGAAGACCGAGGATACGACACGGTGGTACTCGATCTTGACGGCCTGGAACAGCTTTTTGGCCCCTTTCCCAAAATTGCTCGCGCTCTGGCCCGCCGGACTTCCGCCCTTGGTCTCGAAACCCAGGTTGCCGTGGCTTCGAATCCCGATACGGCGGTGCTCGCCGCCCGGGGTTTTTCAGGGGTGACGGTGATCCCCGAGGGAAAAGAAGCGGAACAGTTGGGCGGGTTGCCGGTGGAAGTGCTGTTTATGGGGTCTATCGAGGAGGAGGGCGAGCCGGAAGCCGGCCAGCTTCTCGAAACATTCCACCGTTGGGGCGTGCGCAATCTCCGCGCTTTGGCGGTATTGCCCGATATCCCCCTCAGCGAACGCCTCGGACAGAAAGGCATTTTCCTGCAGCAGCTGGCCCGCGGTGCGATTTCCCGCACATTGGTTCCGGCAGAACCGTCGCCGGTTTTCGAGGAAGCCATCGAGTTGGAGTATCCCTTGGTGCTTCTTGAACCGCTGGCATTTTTGCTGAACCGGCTCTTGGAGCAATTGTGCGCGCGTTTAGAAGCGCGCGCCCTGGCCACGCAAGAACTGCGGCTGCAATTGGAATTGGAGAATGGCCATAACACGAAAAAATTATTCCTACGAATTTTACGGTTGCCGGTTCCGCTGTTGGATGCCAAAAGTTTCCTCAAACTGCTGCAGCTGGATTTGCATGCAAATCCCCCTGGCGCTCCGATCGTCAAGATCCATCTGGCAGCGGAGCCGACGCGGCCGCGGACGGCGCAGGGCGGCCTTTTTCAGCCTCCTTCTCCTGAGCCTGAAAAACTGGAGCTTACCCTCGCCCGCATTGAAGCCATCGTGGGGAAAGGCAGAACCGGATCGGTAAAACTGCTGGATACGCATCACCCAGAAGGGTTTCACCTGCAGCGCTTTGCGGCCCTTCAGCCTCCCAAGCCAGGCGGTACAAATTCTTCGTCGTCCAGCCCGACTGCAGTCGTCACCGCGCTGCGCATCTTCCGCCCAGCGGTGAACGCCACCGTGACCCTGCGCGATGGTAAACCGTCAGGCATCGCCTGCTCCGGGCGCCAGCAGATCAAGGAAGGCGAAGTTCTTTGGGCAGCCGGTCCGTGGCGCGCATCCGGCGACTGGTGGGAACAAGAGGGATGGGCACGCGATGAGTGGGACATCGCAGTGCGAGCAGAAACCGGAGTTGCCTTCTATCGTCTGGTTCGCGATCTGCTCAGTGGAAAGTGGTCGCTCGAGGGAACCTACGATTAGCCTTGATCTCCGCCGTCCCGCGCGGCGGCTGCAAGATGGTTTCACGGCTTTAGACCCATTGGATACCGCATACCTAGTGCCGCCATGTACGTCGAGCTTCACGCCCGTTCCGCTTTTAGTTTCCTCGAAGGCGCTTCCCTGCCCGAGGCTCTGGTGGCGAGTGGCGGAAACCTGAATATGCCGGCCATGGCACTGCTCGATCGGGATGGTGTCTTTGGTTCGCCGCGCTTCCACATGGCAGCCAAGAAAATAGGTCTCAAGGCGCACATCGGAGCGGAGGTCAGTTGCGCATGCTTTCCCCCTTCCCAGCAAAGAGCATGGGGAGCAGGGATTTCGGGCTCCGCTCGGAATGACCATTCGTTCCGGCTCTCTCTCCTCGTGCGATCCCGCCTGGGCTATCAGAACCTCTGCCGTCTGATCACAAAAATGAAACTTCGCGCTAAAAAAGGCGAAGGAATTGCTCTCCCCGACGAACTGCAAGAACACGCCGCCGGGCTCATCTGCCTCACTGGCGGCGAGGAAGGTCCGCTGGCGGCGGCCCTGGCCAACGGCGGCATGGAGGAAGCGCGCCGTAGCGTAGAGCGGCTCACCGAAATCTTTGGCCGCGGGAATGTTTCCGTGGAACTGCAGCGGCACTTCCATCGCCCCCAGGAAGCGAGAAATCGAGCATCCATTGAAATCGCCCGCGCGCTCCAGCTTCCGATCCTCGCGACCAATGGCGTGTGCTATGCCACAACTCGCGAGCGTGAACTCTGCGATGTGCTCACCGCCATCCGTCACCATCGCACGCTGGCTACCGCGGGACGTCTTCTGGCTCGTAATTCCGAGCGCCATCTGAAGTCCGAGGGGGAGATGCAACAGCTCTTCGCCGATTTACCCGAAGCCATTGCCCACACGGCAGAACTCTCGTCGCGTCTCGAGTTCACGCTCGAAGATCTAGGCTACGAATTTCCTAAGTACCCGGTGCCGGAAGGCGAGACCATGATGTCTTTCCTGCGAGGACGCACTGGGGAGGGCTTTCAGGAGCGCTATGGACGGGCGATCCCCGGACTCAAAGATCGCGCTCGTCTGCAGATCGAGCGTGAACTGGCGTTAATTGAAAAGCTCCGGCTGGAGGGCTACTTCCTCATCGTCTGGGACCTGGTGCGCTTCTGCCGCGAGCAGAACATTCTGGCGCAAGGCCGGGGCTCGGCTGCCAACAGCGCCGTCTGTTTTTCGCTCGGCATCACGGCGGTCGATCCCATACGCATGGAGTTGCTTTTCGAGCGTTTTCTTTCCGAGGAGCGCGGCGAATGGCCGGACATCGACCTCGACCTTCCGAGTGGCGAGCAGCGTGAAAAGGTCATCCAATATCTCTACCAGCGTTATGGCGAGCACGGCGCCGCCATGACCGCGAACGTCATCACCTACCGCAGCCGCATGGCCTCGCGCGAGATGGGAAAGGCATTGGGCTTCGATCCGGAGACGCTGGACAAAGTTTCCGCCGCCGTTTCTACCTGGGAATACCGGGATGCAGATGACTCGCTCGACCATCGCTTTCAGGATGCCGGGTTGGACCTCAATCATCCTCGCCTGCGCAAATATTTTGAACTTTGTCTTGCGGCCCAGGATCTGCCGCGCCACTTGGGACAACATTCCGGCGGCATGGTCATTTGCCAAGGGCAGCTGGATTCGGTGGTGCCGCTCGAACCTGCTTCGATGCCGGGTCGAGTGGTGGTGCAGTGGGACAAAGAAGATTGCGCCGACCTGGGCATCATCAAAGTGGACCTGCTCGGTCTAGGCATGATGGCCGTCCTAGAAGATTCCATCGAACTGATCCGCGATCATTGTGGCCAGGAGCTAGACCTGGCTCATCTGCCGTCCGACGACCCCACGGTATATTCCGCTCTGGAGAAGGCCGATACGGTGGGCATGTTTCAGATCGAAAGCCGGGCGCAGATGTCATGCCTGCCGCGTCTGCGTCCCAAATGTTTTTACGACATTGTGGTGCAAGTCGCGATCATCCGGCCAGGCCCCATCGTGGGGAAGATGGTGAATCCTTATTTGCAGCGCCGCATGGCGCGGGAGCCGGTCAACTATTTGCACCCTTCGCTTGAGCCCGTGCTGGCACGAACTCTGGGGGTGCCGCTTTTTCAAGAGCAGTTGCTGCGCATGGCCATGATCGCCGCCGGATTCAGCGGCGGCGAAGCCGAAGAGTTGCGCCGCGCCATGGGTTTCAAACGCTCCCAGGCGCGCATGAAAGAAATCGAAGCCAAGCTTCGCGCCGGCATGGAGCGCAACGGCATCTCGCGGGAGGCGCAGGAGCAGATCATCCTTTCGATTACTTCTTTTGCTCTCTACGGATTCCCCGAGTCTCACGCCGCCAGCTTCGCGCTGCTGGCCTACGCCAGCGCATATTTAAAGTGCCACCACCTGGCAGCTTTCACCGCGGCTCTGCTCAACAATCAGCCCATGGGTTTTTATCGTCCCGCCACCCTGGTGAAAGACGCGCAACGTCACGGATTGAAGATCCTGCCGATGGATGTGACGCGGTCCGAGTGGAGGTGCACGTTAGAACCGCCCCTGGGCCGTGGCTCGTTGGCATTGCCCGTTGGCCAAGAACAGGACGCACGGGAACTGGCGCTGCGCCTCGGTCTACGCTACGCTCATGGATTGCGCGAGGAAGCCGCCCGGGCCTTGATAGGACAGCGCAACCTCACTCCCTTTGTTTCGATCCGCGACCTGGTTCATCGCACGCCTGCATTGCGGAAAGAGGAATGGAATACTTTGGCGGAGATTGGGGCGCTGAACTCGATTGGAAACCAAAAGACAGGCCAGGGATGGGTAAGGAATCACGCGGATCCATTCTACCCTCTAGAATCCACCATCCACCAGGCTCGGCTTCATCGCCGGGACGCTCTGTGGCAGGTGGAACGCGCCGTCCGTCATTCCGGGCCGCTGCTCGATGAACTACCCGAGCCGGATTCGAAGTCTCCCCTCCAACCCATGAATGCGGAAGAGCGGCTGGTGGCGGATTTTCGCGGCACCGGCCTGACCGTAGGGCC
>PKYX01000237.1:0-2063 GCA_003132825.1 Acidobacteriaceae bacterium | reverse complement strand
ATTGCCCGCCAGCGGCCGGGCACCGCCAAGGGTTTCGTTTTTCTGAGTCTCGAAGACGAAACTGGCGTAGCCAATGCCATCGTCACCCCAGGCCTGTTCCAGAAAAACCGGCTGCTTTTATCTTCCGAGAAATTCCTCATGGTGGAGGGAATCCTGCAGAATCAAGACAACGTCATCTCCGTCAAAGCCGAGCAGGTGTTGCCACTCTCGATTACCCGGGCCGAGACCAGCTCACACGATTTCTACTGATTCCGTTCCACCCGCTCGACTCAGCCGGCGGCTGTCCTCCTGTGCCCGAAAAACCGCTCCCTTGATTCTCATGAGGCTCAGCGTGCCTTCTTGGACAGGAAAAACTCCAAGCCGAATACCACGCTGCGCCCCGGCATCGCCACCCCTTCAATTTCCTGATATTGCGTGTCCGTCAGATTGGAAAACCCCAGCCGCGCCGCCCCATGGCTGAACTCGCGGGCCAGGTCGAGATCCCACAGCGCGTATGGATCCTGGGCATAGCGATAGGTCACACCCACGCGGCTCCGGGCGATGAAATGGCCGGGCAAAATTCCCTCCCAGGAGACCACTCCGTTGTCGATCGGATAGTTAAACACGTACTTCGATTCCAGGCCGTCGAGGGCCTGTTGCGCTCCGTGCAGGCCGGTGTAGGCGATCTCGAGCCGCTGGCGGCGCGGCAGGCGGACCCCGAGCGAAGTTTCGACGCCGGTAAAGTTCACATTCTCTAGGTTGGTGGCTTGCCAGGGATCCGCCGCCGAACTCCGCACGTAATCAATGTCATTCTGTTCGCGGCGCTCAAAGATCGTGACTTCGGCTTTGTAGCGGCCTCCCCGGTCCCAGAGCAGGCCACCTTCATAGCTCCACGCCGTTTCCGGCTTCAGATTCGGATTTCCCAGGTTGTCGGGATCGCTGTAATAAAGGTCGGTATAGCTCGGCAGCCGGAAGGCTCGGCTGGCGCTGCCTTTCAACTTCCAGCCCGCCTTGATCCACATGCCGGCAGAGACCGTCGGGGTAAACTGGCTGGAATAGGCGTCGTAGAACTCCTGGCGAGCTCCCGCGGAAAACGAGAAGCGGCCGAAGGCGCGCATGTCGTAGTCGAGGTAAATGGCGCCGCGGCTGCGCTCGTGCTGCCCCAGGTTATTGCTGTGAATCGAGTCGTAGAATCCCTCCCCGCCGTAAAACAACGTCGAATTCTGCCCCAGCGGCTGCTTGCGCCGGAGGGCAACCTGCCAACTGTCGTCGGCGTGGTTGTTTTCGTAAACCGAGGGGTCTTCGCGCAACAGAATAAATTCGTCGGTATGGCGACGATAGCCGAAGTCAAACTCCATGCGGTCGCCCAAATCCTGTTTGAGCCCGGCGAACCAGGACTTGGTGCGCTCCCAGGAGTCGTAGTCTCCGTAGAACTGATTGGCGCCGAATGGTTTATCCCCGTAGCCCAGCATCACCAGCGTCCGCCCTAGTCCGGTCTGGAGGCCGCTATTGGAAAAGATGGTGACGCTGCGGTAATCCCGGTCCGGCATGAATCCACTCGAAAAGTCCCGCGCCGCGCTAATCTGCTCGTCCCACCGTCCGGAAAGCAAGGCGACCGACCCGGATTGCTGGTTGATGCCAAAATTTCCCACCCCCGCACTCATGCGGAACTCGGAATATTCCGGCGCTGCGGTGATGATGTTGAGCGAACCAGCCACGGCGTCGGACCCATAAAAAGTCGAGCCGGCGCCGTGCATGATTTCGATCCGCTCGATTGCATCCGTGGGTAGCGGCAGGTCCATATCGTGATGCCCGGTCTGGACATCATTCATGCGCAGGCCGTTGAGCAGCACCAAAGTCTGTTCGAAGGTCGATCCCCGGATGGTAAGGTCGGCTTGCACTCCGTCGGGCGCGCGCTGCTCGAGATCGACCGAGGGGTCCAGCTGCAGGTAGTCCACCCAGTGGTTGTAGAGCAAGGGGGCCTCCCGGGTATCGATGACCGAAACCGAGCGGTCAATCCCATCGACCGGCACGGGCTCGAAGGTGCCGGTCACCACGATCGATTCTTTCGGCGGTTCGATCTG
>PKYX01000284.1 GCA_003132825.1 Acidobacteriaceae bacterium | reverse complement strand
CTGAGATAGGGATACAAATTGGGCTCCTCGGGGACATAACCCAGGCGCTTGCGGTAGCGGACCAGGTCGTTGCGAATATCCTCTCCCTGAAACAGAACCCGCCCCCGACTGGGTTCCAGAAGTCCGGTGAGCATCTTGACCGTGGTGCTCTTTCCGGAACCGTTCGGACCCAGGCATCCCAAGATCTGTCCGGCCTTCAGTTCGAAGGTGACGTTCTCGACAGCCGGTATGGCGGAGTAGTACTTGGTCAGTTCGATAGTTTGAAGCACCCGGCCCTCCGCTGTCGTGCACGGCGACCAGACCTGGCCCCGCCGGTCATTTCTGGCGGTCCGCGGAAATGTCCAAGGTCCAGGATCTGTCCCCGGAACGTCCGTAGGCTTTGCCCTGCATATGATCGCCGCTGACGGTGAGATCAAAATGGTAGGTCAATTTGAGTCCACCATCGCCTGTGTCGTCGGCCGCGAAGCTGAGATGAGTTCCTTCCAATTTCCCGTCATAAATCTGGGGTGGACTCTGCTTTTCGCTGGGGCCCGCCGTGCCCGAGATCTGGTCTCCAGTCTGCTTGAGCACAATCCGCACGGCGCCGGTGCCGCCCTCCTGACCGCGAAGCTGTCCCGCCCAGGCGCCCGTGACGTCGGCCCCGGGCTTAGCGGTGAGCAGGCACGCCGTCGCGGCGATAAAACAGATCACGCTGTAGGCTTTCCGCATCTTTCCTCCTCATGAAGGTCTGATCGATACCCTATGTAGATAACTACCCTAGCACGTTTTATCGATTTGGAGGTAGAATTCTACATAGGTCAGGAAATGCATAGCCCAGTGAAGCTTTCGCATACTTCTGCGCTGATCCTGCAAACCATCAGCCAGGGGTACTGCTATGGATTTGACGTCATGGATGTCACCGGCTTGCCGAGCGGCACGGTATACCCGGCGTTGCGGCGCCTGGAGCGGGATGAACTGGTGCAATCGAAATGGGAAAGCGAAGCGCTGGCCGAAGGGCAGGATCGCCCTCCGCGCAAGTATTATCGACTGACCCGCCTGGGGAATGGAACTTTGGCCGGCGCGGTGAAACGGTATCCCTTGTTGGAGCAACTGACGCCAGAAGCCAAGACCAGATCACGGTAGGGAATTGGGGTCCAGACGTGAAGCTTCGACCGACCACTCTCGAGCAGTGCCGGATCATGCTGCATGTCGCCAGCTGGATTGTTCCTCGCCGGGCCCGCGCGGAATGGCGCAAAGAGTGGGAAGCCGAGCTCGCTTGCGCCTGGCAGATGGCGCACCAAGAAAGTTCCAGCTCCCGGAACCGCGGATTGCGCTCGCGATGCTGCGGAGCGTTCCTGGACGCCGCGTGGTACCGGCTCAATCGCGAGGATCTGCTGCGCACGCGCGAGCACTGGGCGCGCACTCCCGCCTTTGTGCTGTACGCCCTGATTACCATGCTGTTGTTGTTGGTCAGTGGCAGCGGCTACCTCCCGAGAATGCGGTCGATTCTGATGGCTCCTCCCTATGGGGCTCCGGAACGAATGGTTACCATTTCACGCACCGGTGTCATTGATTCCGCGGATTGGGTCGTGCCCTACTCGTGGGTGACCATTTGGAGAAAGCAGCGCCAGGTCCTCGAGGGCGTGGCCGCCTACAGCGCCCAGCCACAGGAATCGCTGGTAGGCATTGGAGGGCAACGAAGTAAGATCGGGTTGGTGCAGGTAGAAACCAACCTTCTTCAGGTCTTCGGAGTGAAGCTGCTGCTAAGCCGGGCTTTTCCACTCTCGCCGGCGAGCTGTCACAATTGTCTGGTGCTGAGCTATCAGGCATGGCGCCATGACTTCGCAGCCGACCCCAACATTCTCCAGAAGAAAGCGACCATCAACGGCCAGGATGCGACCGTCATCGGAGTCCTGCCGGAGCGTTTCTGGTTTCCGACCGACGACGTGGGGGTGCTGCTGTGGGGGGAGGAGAACTCCTTTTCTGCTGACAAGCCGGTTGGCGTGGTAGCCCGCCTGCGGCCGGGAGTGACGGAGCGGCAGGCAGAATCGAATCTTGCCCGCAGTATTTCGAATAGCATCGGCGAACCGTTTTCCGAGTCCGCCATCCAGGTGTGGCCCCTGCAGGAAAGAGTCCGGCAACCGTTGACCTCCTACGGCCTTGCCTTGTGCGTCAGCTTGCTGGTGATGACCACGCTGCTATGGTCGGGACGGATGAACCTGCTGCCGCAGCGCCGCGGTGCGGGCGCCGCGTGCCGATGGTGGACCTTCTTTGCAAGCAAAACTGCCCTGCTTCTTTTGATCTTGCTCGCCGCGGTTGTAGAGTTCACGCCTGAGCCCTACATCTTTCCGAGCGGAAGGACCACGTTGATCGTGGAGTCTGGGTCGCTTTGGATCTTCTCCGTCGGGTGCGTGTTCGTTCTCTGGTGGTCGCTCATGGATCAGCAGAGGCGCTGCCGGGCATGCCTCGAAAAGTTGGCACTCCCCGCGCAGATCGGCCGCTCTGGATGTCTATTGTTGAGCTGGGCCGGAACCGAGTTGGTGTGTGCCCAGGGCCACGGATTGCTGCACATCACCGAAACCGACGTCTGCTGGCTCGACCCGGCGCAATGGACCCAGCTCGACGAATCGTGGGAACCGCTGTTTGCCGGGAAATGAGCCTGACGGGCTGCTGCACCCTCCTCCCCTTGGCAAGCCCACGCGATGCCTGTCGCACAACCAGCCCCTACGCTCACAACTCGGTCAGTCGGTAATTTCGCGACCCTAAGCCGATCCCCAAGCCCGAGCGTAGGTCAGCTACAATCGGGGCGTATCCAACCGCCTGCGAATTCAAACCGAGAGGATGAAGATGATGGTGAGCGCCTTTGGTCAGGGTGTGGAGTTCCGGGCTCCCGCGAGCCCTCGGGCTTCGGAGGTATTGACGCCCGAGGCGGTGGGGTTTGTGGTGTCACTCCAGAAGGAGTTCAATGCGCGGCGGAAGACTCTGCTGGCCGCGCGTGCCCAGCGACAGGTACGGCTGGATCGAGGCGAGCGCCCGGATTTCCTGCCAGAGACCCAACCAGTGCGCGACGGCCAATGGACAGTAGCCCCCCTGCCCAATGACCTGCTAGACCGGCGCGTCGAGATTACCGGCCCGGTAGAACGGAAAATGATCATCAACGCCTTGAACTCAGGCGCCAAAGTATTTATGGCGGACTTCGAAGACTCGACGACGCCGACCTGGGACAATGTGATCGAAGGCCAGATTAACCTGCGAGATGCAGTGCGCCGGACGATTACCTTCACGGACCCCGCGAGCGGAAAGAACTATAAATTGAATGAGAAACTCGCCGTCCTATTCGTGCGGCCGCGGGGCTGGCATCTGGAGGAAAGGCATCTGCTGGTTGATGGAGAGCCGATGTCGGGATCGATCTTCGACTTCGGACTATATTTTTTTCACAATGCAAAAGAGTTGCTCGAACGCAGGTCGGGGCCTTATTTCTATCTACCAAAGATGGAAAACTACCTGGAGGCTCGGCTGTGGAATGAAATCTTCGAGCGCGGCGAAGAGCGGCTCGGCATCAAGCGTGGCTCAATCAAGGCTACAGTTCTCATCGAGACCATTCTCGCCACCTTCGAGATGGACGAGATCCTNNGAACTGCGAGAGCATTCTGCCGGTCTGAACTGCGGAAGGTGGGATTACATCTTTAGCTTCATCAAGAAATTTGCGGGCAATGACGACGTTATTCTGCCGGACCGCAGCCAGGTGACGATGGCAACGCATTTCATGCGGAGCTACTCGAAACTCGTAATCAAGACCTGCCACAAGCGCAAGGTCAGCGCGATGGGCGG
>PKYX01000504.1:322-8672 GCA_003132825.1 Acidobacteriaceae bacterium | reverse complement strand
TGGTCTTCGGGAAGTCGTAGACCACCGAAGTACCGTATTGGGCACCGTCGCTGCGGCCGGCAATCCAACCAATCAGATTGTTCCGGTTGGCCGGCGTGAACGGCAGAATCTCCACGAACTCGAGGGCGGTTTCGCCCGGCAGTTTCATCAACACGAAATTCGGCTCCATGGCCTGCGTTTTCTGTTGCCCGGACTCGTCCATGCCAACCTCAGAAGCTACCGTCCACAGATCCTCGCGGTTGTAGAACACCTCCGGATCGGTCATGTGATAGAGGCCGTACACGTCCGCCTGCAGCTTGAGCAACAACTCGGGATAGCGTACGTGCTTGCGCAGCGCCGGCGGCATGGAGGCCGCATCTTTGAACAGAGCCGGGAAAAGCTGGCGATAGGCCGCGATGATCGGATCCTCGGAGTCAAATACGTAGAAGGTCGTGGTCCCATCGTAGGCGTCAACCACCACCTTAACGCTGTTCCGCATGTAGTTGATGAGATCGCCGCCCAGAGGATAGTGGCTCGAGTAGGGATAGGTGTCTGAGGTGGTAAACGCATCCATGATCCACGACAGCCGACCATCGTCGCCGACCACGATGTAGGGATCGGAATCGTAAGTGAGGAATGGCGCGAGCGCCGCCACGCGATCGCGCAAGTTGCGACGCATCAGCAGCCGGCTCTGGGCATTGATGTCGTCGCTAAAGGGCAGCTTCGCGAGGTCGCCGCGGTCGAACGCGATTAGGGCGCGGCGCAGGAACCCGCCGAGGAGGATGCCACCGTTGCCCTCGTAGGAGGTCAGGTTGTTGGTCTGGCCCTGCGGATAGTTGAATTCCTGCTGCCGCGTCTTCACGTACACGTCGGTGTCGGTCAGCTCGCCGAAATAGATCTCCGGGCGAGCCACGGCAATACTTGGGACCGTGCTCTGGATGGGCATGTTACTGAGAATGAGGGTCGGCAGCCCTTCGGATGTGAACCCATTGACGGGGTTCATGGTGATTCCGTAGCCGTGGGTGTAGATGAGCTTCTCGTTGATCCAGTTGCGGCTGCTNNTCGGGAAAGTCATAGTAGGTGCGGATTTCCTGAATCTGACGCAGGGTGTCCTGGAGTGCGCGCCAATCCCACAAGCGGATGTTTGCTAGCGTAGCCTGATTGTTCGCCGGGTCGGCCGCTTCGACCGTCGTCTCTGCGGGAAATTCGCGCTGCGAGACACGGTCCAGTCCATAGGCCTGTCGGGTCAGGTCGATGTTGAAGCCAATGTAGGGCCGCTCGCGAACCAACTCGTTCGGCTTCACGATAAAATTGCCGACGTACCAGCCGACCGCCTGCAGGGCGAGATAACAAACCGCGGCCGGGGCAACCGCTCCCACCAGCCAGCGCGCGCGTGGCGCCGACACGACGTTGATGGCCGCAATCGCGGCGCCCAGAACCAGCGCTGCACAGACTACGAGCAGGCCGGTTAGCGTGACGTGGGCATCGGTATAGGTCACACCGCCAAAGATGGTGTGATCCTCGAACAANNGAAAATAAAGGAAACGGCGACTACGCAGGCAATCACCCCCAGCGTCAGACCCCAGCCTGTGATCAACTGCCAGGCGGGGAGGGTGAATAGATAGAAGTGCAGTGGTTTGCCGAAAATCGGATCCACCAGACCGCCGGTGGCGGTCGGCGCATACCAATAGAGCGCGAACGTTGGCCATTCCGCCATCATGCCGGCGCCGGTCGCCGCCGCGACGACGAGCGAGACCAGGAGCACGATCAGACGCAGGATGCGCTCGGTCGGGAGCTTCAACGGCTGCCCGCCGACGAAGATGACGCGCCCGCCGAGCAAGTCGGGCTGGTAGGCTCGCCGCAGCGTCAGGAACCATCCGTACAAAACCAGAAATGTGGCGGCAGAAAATGCCGCAAAGAGTGCCCACTCGAGGGCCAGTGTCTTGCGGAACACCTCTCCGTAACCGAGCGACCCGAACCAGAGAGCGTCCACAAAGTACGATATTGCCGTCCGGCTGCCGAAAATGATGATGGCAGCCAGCACAATAATAAGGAGAAACCGGCGGCGCCGGGGAGACCGTTTCGGCCAGTCGATCGACTCGGGCATTACTCTACCCCGCTTCTTGCCGGCGCTTCCGTCGGGAGTTTCACGTAGACGGTATTGTACCGTGTCTCGAATTCTGCTAAGACCGCAAGTGGATCTTCAGACGCCATCCGCCGAAGGAGGACGGGTCCACCCAGGATGATGACAAGAGCCTTAGAGAAGGACTCGGCTGACATCGAACTGATCCCGGCCCTACCCGAGCAAGAGCCGATCTTGGCGAATCTGCTCGAGTTGTACGCCCACGACTTCAGCGAGTTCCTCGACCTGGTTCTAGGGTCCGATGGCCGATTCGGCTACGGAGATCTTCCGCTCTATTGGCGTGAGCCGAACCGACGTCCATTTCTGGTCCGGGTCAATGGCAACTGGGCGGGGCTGGTTTTGCTGAAGCGAGGCTCGGTAATGTCAGGCAACGAGACGGTCTGGGACATGGCGGAGTTCTTTGTGATTCGTGGGTACCGAAGACGCGGCATTGGAACTGAAGTAGCGCATGAAGTGTGGAGGCGGTTCCCCGGACGTTGGGAGGTTCGGGTCATGCAGTCAAATCATGCGGCTTACCCCTTTTGGGAACATGCCATCGCGGCGTTTACGGGTGAGGCGATCCCTTCCGTTCGGGTCGAAAATGCTGGCAACTATTGGCATCTGTTCTCATTTGAATCAAGGCGCATACCGTAACAACCTTAAAGATACAGTTGAAGGGTGCGCTGCCCCCCTTGCAGCAACCTAAAGTGCGCCACCTGCCGTGCTTTCCCTAGCGGTTCCGGCTCGGCCATGACGGCGAGTATCCTCAAGTTTTCGAAGGCTGCGTCGGGTCGGGTCACTCGGGCATCGGGGTAGTCTACAGACGGCTGGCTCATCCCTGCTTTCCGGCTCACAGGGAGAAACCAGAGAATCTTGTGGTGCCGGAAGCATTGCTGTTGCGATGATGTGAGTGTCCTATGCGCATTCTTTTAATTGGCGGAAATGGCTTCATCGGGCGGTTCGTCGTGTCCGCGCTAAAGCAACAAGGACATGCGCTGGCGGTGTTTCACCGCGGCACGAAGGCCGTGCCCGCAGGCGTGGACGAGATTCGGGGTGATCGTAACCGACTCAGCGCCAGCACTCAAGAACTGAAGCGCTTTGCTCCCGATGTGGTGATTGATCTGGTCATCAGTTCGGGTCCGCAGGCGGAGGAGTTGATGAACCTCTTCCGGGGCGCGACGCGACGCGTGGTCATGTTGAGCAGCATCGACGTGTACCGCGCGGTAGCGATTTCGCAAGGCACCGAAAGTGGTCCGCTGCAGGAGGTGCCGCTTACGGAAAACTCGGAATTACGGCGCAGTCTGCATCCCTACCCCCCAGAGAGCGTGCAGCTCCTGCGCCAGATTTTCCCTTGGGTGACGGACGACTACGACAAGATCCCGGCGGAGCGCATCGTGATGAACGACCGGGAACTTCCCGCTACGGTGCTCCGGCTGCCCATGGTGTATGGGCCGGGCGATCCGCTGCACCGTTTTTATCCCGTGGTGAAGCGCATCGCCGACCGCCGGCGCCACATCCTGTTCCCCGAGACGCTGGCCGCCTGGCGCTCCCCGCGGGGATACGTGGAGAACGTCGCCGCAGCCGTTGCGGCAGCGGCCACAGATGCGCGCGCCGCGCGACGCATCTATAACGTGTGCGAGGAGCCATCGTTCAGTGAACTGGAATGGGCGCGGAAAATCGCCAGCGAAATGGCCTGGGAAGGGGAGTTCGTTGTCCTACCGGTGGCGAGCACGCCCCGCCACCTGCTAAAGCCCGGCAATGCCGCGCAGCATTGGGCGGCGAGTTCGGCGCGTATCCGCCACGAACTGGGCTATGAGGAGCCGATGGTGATTGAGGAGGCGATCCGCCAGACGATACGCTGGGAGCGGGAAAATCCCCCGGCCGTCCCCTTCCTGGCGCAGTTCGACTATGCGGCGGAGGATGCGGCGGTAGCAGGTCACCGGGGAGTAGCTTGATAACCGAGTCGTCTTCGCGGTATTCGTGGTGGCTCAAGGACAAACCTGTGGATATCTCACCTCGACCCCCGAGATCTGCGCTTCACGATTGACCACGCGCTAGACGGTTTCCTCAGGGCTGGCAACAATCTCGATTTCCGCCTGCTGCGTTCCCAACTGCGGATGGATGGCTTTGAGCCGTATTTTTCCGGGTCTTTCTTGGGCTCGAATCCAAACCGCCCCGGTTCCGCCGATCAGCGAAAATGGATTGTCGCCAATGATCTCGGCGGGACCATCCAGCTCAAACTTGATCGCGTCGTTCGCAAATGGCCGAACCGCGCCGAATTCATCGGTGACCCGCAAAACGATCCGGGTGGAGTCCGCGCCGTCGGCAATCAACTCGGCGTCGTCGGGAAGAAGCATGAACTTGGCATCGACACCGGTTCCCGACAGACGCTTCGAGATCACCTGTTTTCCCTGGATATAGCCATCGAGTCGCAGGTCCCCCCATTTGTGGAACAGCTCCCGCAATTCAAGGACGAAGGGCGGGTACTGGAGATGCGCAAACTGCTTCCGGTCCGGGTCCACCTCCGCAACCAGTTTGTCGTCGATGAAGAACTTGATGTGGTCGCAATTGGAGCACACGACCGCGTTCGAGAATCCGACCGATGCGTCCCCCCGCGCCCAATGAAACGCCGGCTCCAGCACGACCTCCTCCGCCGGATCACACTGCGACCTGTAGAATCCTGCGGCTGGCTTCGGTTCTCGAAATATATCCGTGACGCCGTGATAACAAATGCGGTCGCCCGAGCCGAAATTTCCGTGGGTGTTGTAATCGAAGGCGCACCAGCCAATGCCTCCGGCATATTGCGGATTGGACGCAAGCTGGTCATGGATCCGGGCGTGGCGCAGGGTGTGCTCGGTGAGGCGTTCCACCTGGTCGATGGTTTTGGTGGGATAGGTGTGCCCGACAAATTCCGTGTTCAAGTACCGAGAATGGTTGGGCGGCTTTAGCGGGAAGCCGAAATCGTTCATGGTGAACACGTCTTCCAGAAATTCAGATTCCTGGAAGTAACGGATGCCCCCCGTCTGGCGGGTCGGGTCGAGCTGATGGGCCACTGCGTTGGTGCGCGTATAGAAATCGTGGTCATCTTTGGATTCGTTGATGCGCACACCCCACAGGATGATGGAGGGATGGTTCCAGTCGCGACGGATCATGCGCCGTACATTGTCGATGGAGATTTGCTTCCAGGCTTCGTCTCCGATGTGCTGCCAGCCAGGGATCTCTTCCAGAACGAGAAGGCCGAGTTCGTCGCAGGCATCAAGAAAATGACGCGACTGGGGATAATGCGATGTACGGACGATGTTGCACTTGAGCCTCTGACGCAGGATCTGCGCGTCGCGGCGCTGAGCCCGGCCCGGCATCGCCTGCCCAACAAAGGGAAACGTCTGATGACGGTCGAGCCCGCGCAGCTTGATGATCTTGCCGTTCAGCTCGAAGCCGTGATCGGTAAACTGGNNACTGTGTATGCGAGGGGCTCGCTGGCCGGGCCCGCGGATGGCAATGCTTGCGAAGCTTTCGCGAGAACGCGTTCGCCGTCGAGCAATTCGATCTCCAGGGTCAAAGCATCTTGCGACGCTTGCAGATGCTGAACGAAACAATCGACATCGAGCCCTGGACTCGCGGTGAGCACGTTCTTGGGCCGTAGGAAAATGTTCTCGATAAACGTCGCCGGCACGACCCGCAACGAGACCTCGCGATAAATGCCACCGAAAGTGAGATAGTCAATTTCGTATCCGAAGGGTGGAATATCGGGACGTTCGGTGGAATCAACATCGACGGCGAGCAAGTTTTCTCCGTCAAAGTCGAGGTGGGAGGTCAGCTCAAACGAGAATGGCGTGTATCCGCCTTTGTATTCTCCGAGCCGCACGCCGTTGATCCAGACCGTGGAAGCGGTCATGACGCCCTCAAAGTCGACAAAGACGCGCCTGCCCCGTGCTTCCGACGGAAGCTTGAAGCGGCGGCGGTAAAGAGACACAAACTCGTAGGTCTTTTCATCAAAGCCATGCCACGGAAGCCGCACATTCGTGTGCGGGATCACGATTCGCTCAAATTCGGCCTCATCGAAATCTTTTGCATGGCCACCCTCGACTACGCTTCGGCTGTACCTCCAGTTTCGATTGATGGGGAGGATGAGCCGGCCGGTGGCGGTTGAGACGCCAAGTTGCGTACCCTCTTCTGGGAGGGCATAGGGTGCGAGAGCTGCTCCCGCGATAAGCGTGCCTGTTTGTTTCAGAAACCCGCGTCGATCCATTTTGTCTGGTTTTCCCCAATTCTCGATTGCACACAAGAGCCGCGCTGGCCTACAAGGTTGGAAGGCGTTTTACCGACCGCCTCACACCGTCCAGTCGAGCAACTGTCCAAGATCGGCTGCTGAAGTTGATTCGGTTCCCCGTGCCATGGACGGACCAATCGCCAACGCCTGACTGTGCCCTTCAAACCAGACCAGGAATGAAGACTGCTCAGCTCCGGGAAGACGCTGCTGGTTCAGCCAGTTGTAAAATGCGCCCAGGTCGGAATCGACCAGGGACCCGACGAAGTCGAATTCGGGGGAGGGCGTGACGGCGGAGAGCAGTTCATTCATCGGCTTCTGCCGCTGCCGCGGGGCAAATCGCACCAGCAGGGTGAGCGGCTGAGCCCGCCGCAGAGCTTCGCGCGCGGCCCACTGGGCAAAGCTCGTACTGAAGATTTGAGTTCCCGATCCCTCGGTCAGCAGGCTGATCTCGAAGCGCTCCAGCACTTGGTCGCTTGGTTTGTCGTCGCTCGCTCTGTCCATGCCGAGATCTGCCGGACGCATCTGGGCTAGAAGCGTACGCAGCGCTTCAGGACCCATGCCCGGCCGTTCGATCTCCGTTTGCATCCGGCGCAACAAGGCGGCGCGCGCCGGCTCGAGAGCCTGGTAGGAGACACAAGTAAGTGCCGGGGCGTGATCGGCCGGGGCACCGCCATCGATGTACCAATGGCCGTAGGGAGCGGGATGGGACTTAGCCCGCGCAGCGATCACGTCCAGCAACCGCCCGAGTCCGTCTTCGGGCTTGACCCGGCTGAAATAGGCGCCATGGGGGCGCAACTTGCGGAACAGGGGCTCGTCATAGGAGGCCACTCCCTGGCCGATGACTGTAATCCCCAGCCTGGGAACTGGAGGAGGCTCCGGCGGCACCGCCGAGCTTAAACGGTCCGCGTAGTCGTTCGAGGCCTTGCGAAAGGCGTCAAGTTGGTGGGTGCTCCAGAGTTGTGCAGACAGCTGTTCGACAAACTGAGCGGGCGCCTTTGCCCAGTCGAATTCTTCGAGCTGGGGTGAAAGACGGATTTGCGCGAATCCTAGAAACCACTCGTTCCTCTGGCCCGCGGAAAGTGAACTGAGATTCGCCAGTTCTTTTTCGCGGGCTTGGCGCTCAGCGGGAAACTTGAAGTCGTAGTCGATAAGCTCTCGGAGCAGGCTGGGCACAAAACAAAGCGGCAATTGCTGCAGGGTCCCCAAATAGTTGGTGACCAGTTTGCGCGCCTCCGGCGGATAGCCAGCGAACTGCTCCGGTTTGAGATCGCGTGGAAGCATGGAAGCTACAACAGCTCGACGATTGGTTTGCCCTGAGCAAACGATGTTGAAAATCCCAGCATCGATCCCAGGGTGGGCACCAGATCGGTCGAATCGATCGCCCGGTCGAAAACCACGCCCTGGCGAATGCCTGGACCGGCGGCCAGCATCCAGGTGGTCCGGGAAAGAACATCGCCGGTGCGATGATGCTGGAAGCCGTTTCCTCCGGCATCATCGTCGGAGTCTCGACCGAAGTCGGGCAGGATGAAAAGAGTTGTCTTATCCGCGTATTCGGGTTCGCTCTGGATAGTCTTCCACAGATCAGAGCAGAGTCGGTCGGTGCGGCGGATTCCCTCGACGTAGAGCGAGTAGGCGCCGGCATGCGCGATGTCGATGTCGTGCATCGTGATCCACAGGAGACTCGGCGCCACCTGCCGCATCAACTGGCGCGCAATGTAGACGGATAGCTCATCCGGACTCGACAAGGTCTGCGCATGATTCTTGAAGTCATCGGCCGAGAGTTTCAGGATCATCTCGAGTTGTTGCAGTGCGAACTCGCTGCCGGCTAGTTCGGGTGCGTAGAAAGGAGTTTCGTAGTTGTCGCGCAGCAAATGCTGGTAGTCGTTGCTGCGGCCAGAGGCCGCCGCCGTCAACAGATGCTTCGGCAGAATCACTTGTGCGCCTAACCCGGCGCCATAGGATGGATGACTGCTTTCTCC
>PKYX01000504.1:0-305 GCA_003132825.1 Acidobacteriaceae bacterium | reverse complement strand
GGCCCAGAATTCCACGATTCACCACTTGCGTGAAAAAAGTGGCTTGCGGGATGAGTTCGCGCATCAGGTGGGGGATATTCTCCTGGCCTTCCAGCGAAAATGTCTCTTGATCGCGTGCCCCGCCTCCAAACGTGACGACTACGATTTTTCTTCTTGAGCGAGAGGCCGCGGCGCGAGCCCAGGAGGACTGCAGCAGGGTGCTCCCCAGGGTCACTCCGGCAGCGCTGCGTAGGAAATCCCGGCGGGTGCGGGCAAGAAGGTGGCTGGACTCCCGGGGACTGGATGCGCTTCGCAGGGCCGCCTGC
>PKYX01000037.1 GCA_003132825.1 Acidobacteriaceae bacterium | reverse complement strand
CGACCAAGAAACTGATCGTTCCACACTTCTTGTCCGCAAGCTTCCCAAGAAAACTCTGGAACCGAGTTCCGGCCGGCTCGACCGAGAGATAGGGTGCAAGATCCTTGGCCAGCTCGGGCGCATACTGGAACGGGTAGTCCTGGACTCCGGGTTCCAGAACGAAGCCAAACGGATTGAAGGGGGACAGCTCTGCGACCAGATCCACCTCGACCACAAACTCGTCTGTCTTGGCGGCGAAAAGCAGGCGCGCCAGATGATTGTTATAGGGGTCGAGCTGCCAGTTGAGGACGTGCGCGGCGGGAGTGACGTTCAGGGAGTAGCTGAGGATCGGCGTCCGACAATGCGGGGCGGGACGCAGCTGTATCACCTGGGGACCGAGTGAGACCGCTTTGTCGTAGCGGTATTGTGTCCGGTGATTCAGGGCAACCTGTACGCTCATCCATCCTCATGCGGCCCCGCCTGGAGTTCCTGGCCCGGGCTCATGGTCGCCCAGCCTGTGAAGGCGCCCAGGTCCTCGCGGAAACCTCTGCCGTAAAGCTACCTTAACGAAAATGCCGGTGGGGTGCAATTTTCTGATCCCGGCCATCGCATTTCAGAGTTTGAGATCGATGCTTGCAGGCGGCGACTCAGCCGTGCGTTCCAGACAAACGCCAATCGAAATGTCGGGCGCGGGCTCCTGCGACCGACGGATTCGGCAGGGAGGTGGCGCCGGATTGTCCCCAGCGGTACCCGCAAGATGCAAGTTGTGCCCCGCCCACGCGGTGGCACCTATTGCAATCCAATAGAAACGGGTATACCTTCCTATTGTCAGTAAATAGGAGATTCGATGGGCGCAAAGAATGACGTTTGGCAGGGCACTCTGGCGCTCATGGTCTTGAGGACACTCCAATCCATGGGACAGCTCCACGGCTATGGCATCGCACGTCGTATTGAACAAACCAGTGGAGACCTGCTGATTGTCCAGTACGGAACCCTGTATCCAGCTCTCCTCCGACTCGAGCAGGAGGGCTACATTGAGTCGGAATGGGGCGTATCCGAGAACAATCGTCGGGCCCGCTTCTACAGACTCACACGTGCCGGACGTAGGCAAGTCGGGAAGGAATCCGAACGATGGGAAAAAGCGGCCGCGATTCTCGCGCGATTCGTCTCTCCGAGTGAGGAACCCGTGTGAGAAAACTCCGGGCCTGGCTGCTGCGTTTCTGGAGGTTCTCCAAGCGGGATCTCCGCGACCGAGAGTTTGCAGAAGAGATCGAAACCCACCTGCAAATGCACCTGGAGGACAATCTTCGATCTGGTATGTCTCCCGAACAGGCGCGTCGAGAAGCGATCCTGAAGTTAGGTGGAGTCGAAAGCACCACGCAGGCCTACCGGGAAGCGAGCACTGTTCCCTTCGTCGAAACCCTATGGCAGGATTTTCGCTATACGGTTCATCAATTGCGCAGGAATCCAGGCTTCGCGACAACCGCCATCCTGGTCCTGACACTCGGAATCGGAGCCGCGGTCTCCATTTTCGCTTTCGTGGATGCTGCGTTGATCAGGCCGTTGCCATACAAGGAGCCAGCCCGCCTGGTTGTCATCTTCGGAAGCATTCCGCTCGGCCCGAAATTCCACCTTTCGTTTCCTGACTACTACGATTTCAAGCGGCTCAACCAAGTCTTCACTTCTTTCGATGTGTATGACACCAACGGCTTCATGCTCAGCACTCCTACAGGGGCTCAACTGGCGCCTGGAGGCCGAGTGAGCGCCGGGTTCTTCCATACTCTCGGGGTGGCACCCGTGCTGGGGCGTGACTTCTCCGCCGGTGAGGACAAGCCATCCGCTCCCCGGACCGTCGTCCTGAGTTATGCCGCCTGGCAGAAGCGCTTCGCAGGACGCGAGGATGTTCTGGGTCAAACGGTAACGCTCGACGGAGCTCCGAATACCATTATCGGAGTGCTGCCGAGGGACTTTCATTTCGCTCCCGCCGAACCCGCGGAGTTCTGGACCGCAGAACACGACGAGAGCCCCTGCCGGGGTTGCCACTGGCTCTACGGGGTGGCTCGGCTGAAGGACGGGGTCTCCATTCTGACCGCCGCGGCCGACATGACGGCCATTGCGCAACAGCTCGAGAAGCAATATCCCGATTCGAATCGCGGCAATGGCGCAACCGTCTTCTCGCTCACCGACGTCATCATCGGAGATATCCGGCCCATCGTCTTAGTGTTGCTGGGCGGTGCGGGGCTGCTCCTGACTATCGCATGCCTCAACGTCGCGAGTTTGATGCTGGTGCGCAGCCAGAGCCGGAGGCGGGAAATCGCCGTTCGCGGAGCGCTGGGCGCGTCCCGCAGACGACTATTCCGCCAATTCGTAACCGAAGGACTGGTACTGGCGGTAGCTGCAAGCGTAATGGGCCTGGCGGCGGCAAGTGGCGCGATGCATCTCCTTACCCGGCTCATCCCTTCGGAGATCTTGGCGGGTATGCCGTATCTGCAGGGACTTGGCCTGCGTCCGCACGTGCTGGCATTTACACTGGCCATCTCTCTGTTCACCGGGATGCTTTTCTCCTTAACTCCCATCCTAAGCCTGTCGCTGGCGGAGATGAGAGCGGGATTGGCGGAGGCTGGCCGCACGACGGCGGGAACACTATGGCGCAGACTGGGGGCCAACCTGGTCGTGATCGAACTGGCTACAGCGATGGTTCTGTTGGTTGGTGCGGGGCTCCTCGGCAAGAGCTTCTATCGCCTGCTCCAGGTCGATCCCGGCCTGCAATCGGATCACCTGGCCACACTCCTTCTGTCTGCGCCACGAGAGAGCTACTCCAAGAACCCGCAAACCATTGCTCTCGAGCGGCAGGTACTCGACCGCGTCTCCACCTTGCCCGGCGTGAGTTCCGTGAGCATCGCGAACAAGCTGCCAGTGGGAGACGGGGATTTTACGACCAGTTTCCGAGTGGTGGGCCGCCCGTATCATGGGGAGCACAACGAGGTGGCGTATCGTCAGGTCTCTCCAGGCTACTTCCATACCCTGCAAGCACGGTTGTTGAAAGGGCGATATTTTGCCGAAGCCGAGGACGCGAGCAAGNNGGCAGTATTTCCCCGACGAGAACCCAGTCGGTATGTCCATCAACTACGACGGCGCACCTCCGCAAGAAGCGATGCAAATCGTCGGCATGATCGACGACATCAGGGAAGGCCCGCTCGATACTGCCCAGCGTTCTGCGATGTATATCCCCTTCGACCAACACCCCAGCAGCTTCTTCTCGATTGTTGCTCGAACCTCTGTAGATGCGCAGTCGCTGCTACCGGTCCTGGCCTCTACGATCCACCAGATTGATCCGAGCATCGCGACCTTTGGAGGGGCGACCATGGAGCAGCGAATTCACGACTCTCCGGCAGCCTACCTGCACCGCGCATCGGCTTGGCTGGTGGGAGGCTTTGCCGCGCTGGCGCTCCTGCTAAGCGTGGTCGGGCTATATGGCGTGATTGCTTATTCCGTCAGCCAGCGTACTCGGGAAATCGGGGTCCGGATGGCGCTGGGCGCACAACGGAGCATGGTGTACCGGCTCATCCTGAAGGAGGCGGCTTGGCTGATTACCCTGGGGGTCCTCGCAGGCTTCGTCGGATCGATCGCCGCTGCCACGGGGGTGCGTCAGTTGCTCTTTGGCACTGAGGCCTGGGATCCGTTCACATTCTCGACCGTCGTAGCTGTGCTCGGGAGCGCAGCACTCGCGGCCAGCTACATCCCCGCGCATCGTGCCGCATCGGTCAACCCGGTGGAGGCACTACGCGCTGAATAACCGGAAACCTGTCATCGCAACGCTCGAATCCACGGCCCGTCATCCGTTAGGCGCTGGGCTGCGGATTGTCGGGCAGGTGGTCGAGGACGCGAAATACCCTAAGGAATTGCGAACAGCGCCGCAATCGCCACACCGATCGTGAGGGGCACCAGCACGGCATACGCCATCGCTTGCGTCCCCGACACCCGCTG
>PKYX01000418.1:15857-16033 GCA_003132825.1 Acidobacteriaceae bacterium | reverse complement strand
TACCCTCAGCTCAAAGATCTTCTGGAGAAGGTGGACCGCGACCACTCCACGCACGGCAACCACCTCTACTACATGGCAACCGCCGCGGACTATTTCGGTCCGGTGGTTGAGCAGCTCGCCTCCGTCGGTCTGATGGAGGAAAAGCAGAACTGGCGGCGGGTCATCATCGAGAAACC
>PKYX01000418.1:6365-15852 GCA_003132825.1 Acidobacteriaceae bacterium | reverse complement strand
CCGATCTGGAACCGCCGCTACATCGACCATGTGCAGATCTCGGTGGCGGAGACGGTCGGGGTCGAGCAGCGCGGCAGTTACTACGACAAAGCCGGCGCCTTGCGCGACATGGTGCCCAACCACATCATGCAGCTCATCAGCCTCACCGCCATGGAGCCTCCAGTCTCTTTCCGCGCCGACGCCGTGCGCGACGAACAAGGGAAGATCCTGCATGCCATTCAGCCTTTGAGTTCGGAGGACGTCTTGAGCAAGACCGTACGCGGGCAGTACGGCGATGGGACGGTTGGCGGAAAGCGAGTTCCCGCATACCGCTCCGAAGACGATGTTCCCCCGGATACGAGAACCGAAACGTTCGTGGCCATGAAGCTGCAGATCGACAACTGGCGCTGGGCCGATGTTCCCTTCTACTTGCGCACGGGAAAGTGCCTGCCCGCCCACAATACTCACATCGTGATTCAGTTCCGGCGCGCGCCCTTCGTCTTGTTCCGCGACACCCCGGTCGAAAACCTGATGCCCAATCAGCTCATCCTGCACATCCAGCCCGAGGAGGGAATCTCACTGCAGTTCGCCGCCAAGGTGCCTGGCCCGGCCATGCGCCTCGGCGCCGTGGACATGAATTTCGAATACAGCGACTACTTTGGACAGCAGCCGAGCACCGGCTATGAGCGCCTGCTGCATGACTGCATGATTGGCGACGCCACGCTTTTCCAGCGCGCCGACATGGTCGAGGCTGGCTGGTGCGTGGTCAGCCCGGTGCTCGACGTCTGGAAGGCGCTGCCGCCGCGCCATTTTCCCAATTACGCCGCCGGTACCTGGGGCCCCAAGGAGGCCGACGATCTGATGGAACACGACGGCCGCCACTGGAGGAACTTCGAGAAATGATTCTGGCGGGCGACATCGGGGGTACCCATGCAAGGCTGGCGTTTTTCGAAGCCGCGAACGGCCAGTTCCATTTGGTCTCGACCTGCACCTACCCGACTCACAAGTACGCCAGTCTTGACCAGATCGTGACCGAGTTCGTCGACACCGCGAAACTGCATCCCGACGCGGCTTGCTTCGGCGTGGCGGGTCCGGTGTCGAACGGACGGGTTCAAACCATCAATCTTCCCTGGATCGTCGACTCCCAGCGGTTGGCGGATGAACTGAAGATCAAGCAGGCGATGCTCATCAATGACCTCGAGGCCACCGCGTGGGGGGTTCCGGCCCTGCCCGCCTGCGACCTGGTGGCGCTCAACCGGGTGGCGGGGACTCCGCTGGGCACGCAGGCGGTGATTGCCGCGGGAACCGGCCTCGGCGAAGCTGGAATGTACTGGGACGGTACCCAACATCACGTTTTCGCCTGCGAGGGCGGCCATGCCGATTTCGCCCCGCGCGATAATCTGGAAGTGGACCTGTTCCGCTACCTCCACAAACTCTACGGACACGTCAGCTACGAGCGCATNNGCGCTGGGCGTCTTCATCTCCGTCTATGGAGCGGAAGCCGGCAACCTGGCGTTGAAGACCAAAGCCAGCGGAGGGGTCTACATCGCCGGCGGCATCGCCCCCAAGATTCTGCCCAAGCTGGCCGGCCCGCTGTTCATGCAGGCTTTTGTTTCGAAGGGGCGCATGCAGTCCTTGCTGGAATCGATTCCCGTACGAGTCGCGGTCAATGATCAGACCGCCCTCCTCGGAGCCGCACGCTGCGCGGCGATGAAATCCGCAGCCTAAAACGATGGCGCCGCCAGCTGAAATCCGCATCGTGGGCACGGCTCGAGATCTGTTTCAGGCCGCGGCCACCGAGTTCGCCACCCTGGCCCGAGAAGCCACGCGGAGCCGGGGACGTTTCTCGGTTGCTCTGTCGGGCGGATCGACTCCGCGCGGCCTCTACGCGCTGCTCGCCGCAGGCGCCGTAGCCACGATGCCGTGGGACAAAGTCTGTTTTTTCTGGAGCGACGAACGCCATGTACCGCCGGACCATCCCGACAGCAACTACCGCCTGGCAAACGAAGCCATGCTGTCCCAAGTCCCGCTGCGCCCGGAGAATGTATTCCGGATTCACTCCGAAGAAACCGACGCCGGGGCCGCCGCCCTCGCTTACGAGCAGACTCTGCGCACTTTTTTTGCCCTGCAGCCGGGTGAGTTCCCGCGCTTCGATTTGATCCTGCTGGGCCTGGGCCCGGACGGCCACACCGCTTCTCTTTTTCCCCGTAGTCTCGCTCTGGGAGAAACCAAGAAGCTGGTGGTGGCCAATTGGGTGGAGGAGTTCAAGACCGACCGCATCACCTTCACTTTTCCCGTGCTCAATCATGCCGCCTGCGTGATGTTTCTGGTCAGCGGCGCGGAAAAGGCTCGGATCCTAAAGGACGTGCTCGAGAACCCGGACAGCAACTTGCCCGCACAAAGGGTGCGTCCGGAGGAGGGCAGGCTGGTGTGGCTAGCCGATCGCGCCGCGGCCGGCGGACTGCGGAAGCAGAGTTTCTAGAAGACCGGGGTCAGATTGTGCTTCTTCTGGTACATCTTTCGATCGACGACGCGCAGCACTTCGGCATAGTCGGTGCCGGTGATATAGGCTGCCACGCCCCAGCTGAACGACACTTCATAGCTCTTCTTGCTGCTCAAGTTCCACTGTTCCACTTCTTTCAGTAGCCGCTCGACGGGATATTCCGATTGCTGTTCGGTGGTGTCCGGCATCAGAATCAAAAACTCGTCCCCGCCGTGGCGAAACACCAAGTCCCCACCGCGAAAAACCGCCTTCAGGATCTTGGCGAACCCGCTCAGAACGATGTCTCCTTCTGCGTTGCCAAAGTTCTGGTTGATGGAGCGGAAACGATTGATGTCGACCGTCATAAACGTAAGACTGCCTCCCAGCCGATTGGCGCGGGCCACTTCTCTCGGGATGAGCACATTGACAGCGCGCCGGTTCAGCAACTGGGTCAGCGGATCGATCAGCGAGAGACTCTCCAGCCGCTCGTTCAGCACCAGTTCGCTGATCAGTGCGCGGCGGGTAGCATTGAGGGTGAGCTTTTGTCCCAGGAGATAAATATTAAACAGTAGGACCAGGGAGATGAGTCCGAAAAATAGTTGCGGCAGGTAGCCTTGTTCGACGTGGAGGACCTTTTGCGCCCACACCAGGTTGGGGATGGTCAGCGCCAGCAGACCCGCCGTCAACACCAGCACGACCAGGATCACGATCGACCACAACTGCAGATCGCGGCCGGAGATCTGCTGGATCTGCTCCTGAATCTCCTCCGCACGCATCAACATCGAGGGCTGCGTGGTCCACTCGTCCCTCGTCTCTGACATCCCTTCCTCCGGCCCCAAAGACACCTGCTCCAGGACATGACCCAAAGAAGTTTTTATCGCACTTGGAGGGGGGAAAACCGAGGAAATCACCGGGGACGATTACCTAGGTAACGAAGGACGGGCAACCGGGAGGGTTCGAGCCCGCGCCTCAAGAGTAGTTGACGTCCACCAGTACGTTGTATCCACTCGCCTTACGCAGGGTCATCTCCACAGTTTGGCCGGTCGGCAAAGCGTTTCGCATGTCGCCCTCAAGCACCAGCATTCGCGCCGACTCCCCGCCGTCGGAAAGAGTGACGATCGACTTGTTCGGCTGGCCTACGTGAGCCTCAAAAAATTGCACGCTTTCCACTTTGCCACGCTGGATCAGGCCGGCCGCGGACGCCATCATCCTCGCGGTCGGTCGGCCGGTCTTGGCAGAAGCGCCCGAACGCCACCTGCGCAATTCAGCCAGAGCACTGCCGCCAAAAGTTGCGGAGATCGCCAACAAGATCAGCGAGGTGAATAACCCATCCACGGTGAGCAGTGAACTGTAGGCCGCGATGCCAATGATCCCGAGCAACGGGAGAAGCGCCAGGAGCAGAGAGAGAAGCAGGAGCATAAGGGTTGGCTAGAAAAAGTTACCTCAAAACCGGGATGCGGGCAAATGGCGATTGTACGCCAGACCAGTCGAGCTAGCCCCGCCCGGCCATCACCCATTCCGCAAGAAAAAGATTACTGGAATCGCGGGAGGGTTTAAGCTACACCTTCCCGGCGGTTCTGCCCGTAACTTTCATCTTCAGAAAGCAGGAACTTGCACCATGAAACCCCTCCTGAAAATCGCTGCCATCGCATTGGCGATTCTGCTCGTGATCTTGATCGCCATCCCCTTCCTGATTGACGTGAATCGTTTCCGTCCGCAGATCGAGGCTCAGCTGAGCGGTGCCTTGGGCCGACAGGTGACCGTGGGGAATCTCAGCCTCTCGCTCCTTTCGGGCAGCGTCAAGGCCGACAACATCGTCATCGCCGACGATCCTGCCTTCAGCAAGTCCCCGTTCATCACGGCGAATTCGCTGAAGGTGGGGGTGGAACTGCTGCCCCTGATTCTGTCGAAGCAGCTCGACGTCACCGAGATTAGTCTGGCGCAGCCGGAGATCTCGCTGCTCAAAACAGCCAGCGGAAAATGGAACTTTTCGAGCATCGGCGGCGCTTCGACCGCGAACCCGCCGAAGTCTTCCGCCACATCCCCGGCAAATTTTTCTGTGGGCAAGCTGAAGGTGAACAATGGGAAGTTGATCGTCGGCCACGCGAATTCTTCCGCCAAACCGCAGGTCTACGACAAGCTGGATATTGGGGTGACGAATTTCTCCTTTACTACGCAGTTCCCGTTCCAACTTTCGGTGCGGCTGCTGGGGGGCGGTGACGCGAATATTTCGGGGAAAGCCGGCCCCATCAGCGCTGACGATGCGGCCAAGACGCCGTTTGAAGCCTCGGTCAAGGTGAACGGCCTCGATATCGCCACCTCGGGATTCCTCGATCCTGCCAGCGGCTTCGGAGGACAGGCGAGTTTCGACGGAACCTTGGACTCCAATGGCAGCCAAGCGAAGGCGGTCGGCACCTTTACCGGCACCAAGCTGAAGCTTTCGCCGAAAGGCCTGCCGGCCACGAAGACCGTTGTCATCACCCACACCGTCGAAGTGGATCTCGAGAAGCAGTCGGGCAGCCTGACCCAAGGAGACGTTGCGATCGGAAAAGCCGTGGCGCATTTGACGGGAACCTTCCAGACCCAGGGCGACACACAGGTCTTGAACATGAAGCTGGCCGCCCCCGACATGCCCGTGGATGAACTGGAGGCCATGCTGCCAGCGCTTGGAATCGTGCTTCCCTCGGGGTCGCATCTGAAGGGTGGCACGGTATCGGTCAACCTCGACATCGTGGGTCCGCTCGACAAGCTGGTGATCACTGGGCCGCTGCACCTCGCCAACACCGAGCTGTCGGGGTTCGACCTGGGATCAAAGCTGGGAGGGTTATCGGCGTTTGCCGGCAAGGCCGTTTCAAGTCCCGATACCTCCATCCAGAATGTCAGCCTCACCGCACGCGTGGCACCGGAAGGAACCAAAGCGGACAGCATTAACCTTACGGTTCCATCGATCGGCGTCATCACCGGAGCGGGAACGGTGAGTCCAGAGGGTGCACTGGATTTCAAAATGCTGGCTAACCTCAAAGGCGGCATGGTGGGCGAACTCACGAAAGTGGCCGCCATGGGCGGCGGCAAAGGCGGCATTCCGTTCTCGATCGAAGGAACTACCTCGAATCCCCACTTCACGCCGGACATGAAGGGAGCGGCAGGCGGGATCGCGCAAGGCATGTTGGGTCAAGTGATCGGCGGCAAGAGCGGCTCAAAAGACGCCCCGGCCAATGCCATCATCGGTTTGTTCGGAAAGAAAAAGAAGTGAAATTAAAGAAGTAAAGAGCGTTGGCGAGACGCTCGAGGATCAGCCGGCTTCTCGCCAGTTCCCAATCTCCTTCAGTCCCTCGGCGCGCGTCTGCTCGAACAGACGGACTCGGTGGCGCGTGTGTTCAAATTCGTGAATGTCGGCCCATACTTCCGCCTGCCAAGCTTCCTGGTGGGTCGCGGCTTCGCCGCAGGCCGCACATCGGGTATAAAACTTTCGCGCCGCCTCCGCAGGTTCGACTGAGGCCGACGGCAATTCGATGAAGATGCTGCGTACCTCTTGGACCTTTTCCTGCTCTCCGAGCACGTGTTCGTAGCGAACCAAGAAATTGAACCCCAGCCGCCGGGCTTCGGTCTCCGCCTCGGCGCGGGTCCGGAACGGGCCGTACTCGGCCCGCTGCCGCTCGGTTGAGTCACATGCCATCCAGAATATCTCTTTCGGCGTCATACCCCCCCTGGTTCTTGTCGATCGAGCTGAGACACACGAGTCGCCGCTCACTCATCCGGGAAACAAGAATTGCAATTGAAGTGCCGCAGAGGTTAGGATAAATCGTTACCAGACAATGACTTGCAATAGTAAGCGTCACCCTGGGGGCAGCCGGCGCGCAATCTTTTGCGCTCTTTTGCCGGCTCGAGGAACCGTAGCTGGGCAAAATGGGTGTGTTCGACTGAGACTTGGCACGCAGGCGGGCTGCGTTTAACATCAGGTATCCAGAGACTGGGCGGGTGCCCTTGGGAAAACATGGGTCAACGCCGTGAGCCCCGAACTGAGACTAGACTCGCGGTCCGAATCTTCGGCACTGACGCCGACGGACGAGTCTTCTCGGAGAACGTCTTTACCTTGGACGTCAGTCACAGCGGCGCCAAACTGACTGGGGTCGCGGCCCGGATCAAGCCGGGCGAGGTCATCGGCATCACCTACGGCAAGAACAAAGGACGTTTTACGGTCGTATGGGCGGGATGGCCAGGGACGCCGCAAGCTGGCCAGATCGGTGTGTCAAACACCTCTCCCGAAAAATACATTTGGGATATTGCCCTGCCGAACGCGGGATTCGACCTCTACAAAGCAACTTCCGCGAGCGACCGCCGGCGGGATCCCCGCATGAAGTGCGTGAACTCCGTGCAACTTCATCCCGAAGGTCAATCCGCGCCCATCTGGGGCAAAGCGATTGACCTTAGCGTGGGTGGTTGTTTTGTCGAAATGTCCATCCCCCTGGCGCTTGGTACCAAGCTCAAGATCGGGCTGTGGCTCAGCGAAAACAAGCTCCTGTTGAGTGGGAAAGTGATGAACTGCCGCCCCGGCTTCGGAATCGGCGTCCAATTCACCGCGGTCCCGCCGCCAGCGGCCGAACAAATTCGCCTCTTTCTCAAGAGCATCACCCAGATCCGGAGCTAGAGGAGATAGCCCACGCCAGGCGGTCAGGCTGCTGGCGAGGTGGCGGACTCGGTCAAGAGCGCATCTTTCTGCGCTTCGAGCGGGTCTTTCCATCGCGCTCCGCCGTGTCCGGACACGTAGAGCGCCAGTTCCAGACGACTCCACACCCCCAGTTTGTCAAAGGTATTGCGCAAGTAATTCTTCACCACCTGCTCGCTGGTCCCTAGACGTTCGGCAATGTCGCGGTTGGTCAGGCCTTCCCAGACCAGCATCGCGACCTGAATCTCTTTGCTGCTTAACCGATCTCTTGGCTGCATGAATTCATCTCCTCTTTTTGAAACATGGCGGTTGCCAGTTTCACCCGCTTGCGGCCATCCCGAATGCCGGCACGCAGGAATAGGGTCCGCAAGTGCTGTTTCACGGTGCGCGGGCTGATGTTCAAATGGACCGCGATTTCCTTGTTGCTGCACCCCTGCACCAGGAGCCGCAGAACTTGTTCGTCGCGGGGCGTGATCTTGATTTCGTTGAGGTTCATCATGGTGGTTGTCTTCCCACGCTCCGCCCGCTTGGCGCGTTGGCAAAGCCTGATCGCACAGCATAAGTGCAACTTTTCCGCCAAATCTTGGCGATTTGCACAAAAGGACAAAGACCTTTGAATGCTGCGGCTTGCAGGGAACGGCCTGGGCAGCATCGTTCCCGGTGAGGGCCTTTGTGGGACAAGCCGTCCCGGAATGGGCCGAGAGGGGCATGGTTTGGCGCCAGCTCAGCTCCTGTCGGTCATGCACTTTAATTGCAACTGTTTTCCCGTCCGCCGTCTCTCGCCCGCCCGAGCGCAAGCGTACTGGGAAGGGTCCTCGGCCCGCCGGTCTGGCCTCGCCCTGGGATAATTCCCGCAGCGACAAGCACTTGAACGGCTTGTCCATGGGGGATGCACATTCGAACTCAAAGCGGCTGGAATCAAGGGCTTGCGAGAATTGTGATGGTAATTTGGAGGATGAATTGCTTTACAATAGGCGAATATCGTGTGTCCCCCGCAAAAACAGAAAAAGGGGCAGCAGCGCCATTGAAGAAAACAGCCACAAGCATCGGCGAAAAGCCGGTCATGGATCAGGGGGCGTTCCAGCGTCTGCTCTCTGCCGCCTTTGTGCTGCAACAGCACAACGACCGCCTGCAGTTGGGAAAGCCGGATTCCGGCTACGCTAAGACTCTCACCGCAATTCTGGAGATCCAAGAACAGATCAGGAGCCGTCGCTTGGATTTGCAGGCGGCGGCGAGCCTGATTGCGCGCAGCATTCGGGAGATCACTGATGCAACCGGCGCGGCGGTTGCAATCTTGGAGCAGGATCAGCTCGAGTACTATGCCGCCTCTNNTCGCGCGAACCAGCGGGTTCCAGTCTGGCTGCCGAATGCTTGCGCACCGGCATGATCTTGAAGTGCCAAAAAGCGGAAACTGATCCGCGACTTTCGAGCGAACTGTGCCACCTGCTCAATGTCAAGGCTCTCATCGCCGCCCCCCTGAGTTGCGAGGGCAAGGTGCGGGGGGTGTTGGAACTGCATTTCGCGCAGGCTGATTCTTTCGGAGAACATGAGGTCCGCACTTGCCAACTGATGGCAGCTCTACTGGCCGAGCTGATTGCGGACAATCGTGAGCGAGAAGCGCAACCCGCGGCGAGCGCCGGGGGCGCGGTCGCGAGTGAGCCTGCGTCTGGGTTCGCGTCACCCCCAACGGAAGAAATCAAACTCCAGATGGTGCCGCCAGCGGATGGACCGACCATGGTGTCGGCGCCCCCGGCAGTTGAGCCGGAGCCAACGCCTGCGGCCGCACCGTTTACGGCCGACCCATCTTCGTTTGGCGCATCTCCGGTCGGCCCATCTTCAGCCGACTCGTCGCCGGTCGCTGCATCGCTACTCACGCAAGCAGAATCCGCGCCTGAGAACGGGGCTGAGTGCCAGGCCTGTGGACATCATTTAGCGGAAGACGAAGGGTTTTGTGAACACTGCGGCACCGTCCGCCACAGCGCGAGCACATGGTCTTCTCTTTGGGAGATGCAACGCGCCGCGGAGAAGGACGCGGGCGGAGCCTCCTCGCCGGAAATCGCGATCGGGGAGGATACCCATTCCGATCTCAACGTACTGCCTTCGGAATTAGAGGACATCGTTGCCCAGTTCTCCCAGGAGCAAGCCGGGGTCACAGCCGTCGCCCCTCCAGAAGTAACCGTGTCCCCGTCACCCGTCACCGGCCTGCCTAGGTATCGAATCTCCGATACCGTGGATCCGGTTCCGCAAGATCGCCCGTCCGGCGCGGTCGCAGCTTCGAACAGTTCCGCGCATCCGCCGGCGACTTGGGACTTCCCCCCGGCTGCTCCGCAGGAGCCGGCGCAGGGCTTGCCGTCAGTGGA
>PKYX01000418.1:0-6280 GCA_003132825.1 Acidobacteriaceae bacterium | reverse complement strand
CTTAGTTTCTTCGACAAGCTGCTGGTCGACCTCGGACTGGCGGAGGCTCCCGCTCCTCCGGTTGATCTCGGCAACCCGCAGACTCAGGTCTGGGTCGACGTGCACACCGCGCTCTATTATTGCCCGGGCGCCGACCTCTACGGGAAGACGCCTGGCGGGAAAGTGACTTCCCAGTCCGACGCCCAGCAAGACCAGTTTGAGCCGGCGGCACGCCGGCCCTGTAACTAGTCACACGGTGATTTTCCTCCCCAGTTTTTTTTGCGTTCTAAGGGTTCTTGCGGTTTGACAATTGCCGCTCCGCTGGAGTGGAATTGTTATATACAATCGCTTGTGGAGAGTTGAATTGCAGGATTCTGGGCCCAACCTAGCCGATGCCGGCCACTTCCCCAAGGCGGAGTTAAATCCGTTACTCAACCCGCTGCTCGAGCAGAATCTTGGCCGGTGGGCGCAAGTCTACTTTACTAGCCCGCCCGAGATGCGGGAGCGGGCCGTGTCTGAGCTGTTGCGCGAGCTGAAAGGGCGGCCCTCCGATGCTGTCCCGCCGGCATCGAGTGTTGCTGCCCCGCAGGCCGGCCGTGCGCCCTTCCCAGAGGTGCGCGCGGAGTTGCCGGCTGCCAATCCTCGTTGTTCGGCTTGCGATGCCGAGAACCGGCCGCGACAAAGATTCTGCGGCTTCTGCGGCTTGCCGCTCGGCCGCGGAGAATCAGCGATGGGGCGGCGTGCCCCGGCCGCGGTTTCCTACTCAGAATCCCCGTCTCGAGCGGTCCCGCAGGAGGACGAGCCCGCCATGCCGGCAACCCTCTCCTTTTTGGGTCTGTCCTCGGATCGACCGGAAAGCGATCTGCAGTATCTGCGGGAAAAGAAATTCGGCAGCGACTTCTATGGGGCCGAGACCAGCTCCCATCGCGGAAGATACCTAATCGCTGCCCTGGCGGTAGCGCTGGTGGTGGTCGCGACGATCCAATGGCCTTTCCTGCGCACTCGTCTCGAAACTGCTCTAGGGCGCCCTGTGCCATCGATGCAGGTGCCTGCTGCGCCCCCGCAAACCGCCGCTTCGCAGCCTGCTGAATCCACGGCACCGCCGTCCACTGCGGAGGTCCCGGCGCAGCCGCCGGCAGCGCCAGCAGAGGCGCAACCAGCACCGCCTCCGGTCCGACCTGAAACCTCCGCCGAGATCAGGGATTCGCGAGAACGCGTGGCCGATCGGCCGGTTCCATCTGGCCGCACTTCCCGGGCTTCGGCCCTGACCCTGGCCTCTGCTGCAAGCGCGAGCCGGAGCGCCGCCGACGGAACCCAGGAGTTGCTCTTGGCGCAACGCTATCTGCAAGGAAAAGGCACGACGCCGGACCCCGCGGCCGCGGCGCGATGGCTGTGGAAGTCGGTGGGCAAGGAGAATCCCCACGCTGCTCTGGAGCTAGCGGAGCTGTACAGCCGTGGCGACGGCGTATCGAAGAGTTGCGAGCAGGCGAGGATTCTATTAGGAGTGGCCGCCCGCAAGGGCGTCTCCGAGGCCGGACAGCGACTGCGCAATCTCGAGATCAACGGCTGTCCTTAGAAAATCATCCCCGGCAAAAGGCAAAAAAAAGACCTCCGTTATTCCGCGGAGGTCTCGTTCAATCTTTATGAATGCGTCTCTCAGTTTCTGCCAATGGGCCAGATGGACTGGCTCCGCAGAGCTTCCCGATCGAGATCCAAAATATTCTGCTCCCAGTGCTCGGCCGCTTCAAGCGTGGGCTGCTCCTTCGTGCCGTCGGGCTTCGTACCACAGCGCGAGTTCAACCCGGTTCCAGAGCCCGAGTTTGTCGTAGATGACGCGCAGGTAGTTCTTGACGACATGTTCGGTGGTTCCGATGCTTTCTGCGACTTCCCGATTCTTGAGTCCCTGAGCAACGAGTTCGATAACAAGTTGTTCTCGTTCACTGGGGATACGCTTTCCGTAGCGCTCGCCTCCGAGCATAGTTGCCTCCGATATAAGAGAGTTGCGAGTTTGACTCGTTTGATTCCGCCACTAATTCCGAACCGTAAGAAAAGACGATTAAAGTGCGCTTTGACCGTGCGCCGAGCCATCTTCAGTTGCTTGGCTATTTCTGCGTTGTCACAGCCTTGCAGCAGCAACTCAGTGATCTGCCGCTCGCGCGGACCTAAACGGACCAACTGCTCCTTCATGCCGGGTTCCCTTCCCCTGATCAGGTCGTCCCGATCAGCCATGCTGGTCTTGTGAAAAACCACCCTCGAACNNCATAGCATTCACACTGCCATGCCGGTCGCGTCGGTCGCGCCGGGGATTTCCACAAGCTGCCTAGTCGGGGTAACCGGGCGCGACCGCTCACTCCCCCGGAGCGAAAACACCCGGCCGACACCCCCGGGAGACGGTCCGCTGGCTGAAAAGGACCAAAATGGGCTGCAATTACGGGCTGTTTCGCGCGCTCAAAATGCCGGCGCCTGCGCGCCGATTGCCGCGATCCGCGCGGCATTTGGGGGAGGGTAACCTCGAAACGGTTGCTCTCCGACCACCCCTCCGCGGGGGTGACGAGCTCCTTTTTCTTTTCCTAAGGTAAAAACCTTAGGACAAAATTCCATTCCTCCGGGACACTGGTGGAACTAATTACACCTTCCAGGGTATTGCGCTTCGGGCTCCTCGACCGGCCGCCTGCGGCCACACGGCCAGCAAAAACCATCCAGGGTCGGCCCCCGAAGCTCCGCTTTCGAGCTCCCGACAGGCGCAAAGTGGGCGGTTCAAGGTATGCTAAGAGCTTCACATTTGGGCTCGGCCACGCGGCGGATCCAGGTTTTGTGCTGCATCGGTTGAAGTAGTACTCTGACGCAAGACAGTGCTGGAGTTTCGCCGTCCTTCAGCCCCTGCGAGCGCGGACCATCGCCTTCATTCCGTCTGGAGTGTCCGGCAAGACGTATCAGACAAATTTCAAAGAACCTGGGAGGTTCAAGGATTTGACCGCTCCATCTAGCCATCTGATTGCCCCGCACGGGGGAGAACTGGTTAATCTGATTGTCCAGCCTGAAGCAGCCAGTGAACTCAAGCGAAACTCCCGCGAGTGGCCGTCCTGGGATCTGACGGCCCGCCAACTCTGCGACCTCGAGTTACTCATGAGCGGCGGCTTCTCTCCGCTGCGCGGTTTCATGACCCGCTCGGATTACGAGAATGTCTGCGGCAGCATGCGCTTGGCGAGCGGGATCCTCTGGCCGATGCCCACCACGCTCGACGTTAGCCAGGAATTCGCCAAAGCCTTAAAACCGGGAAGCAGCCAGATCGCGTTGCGCGATCCCGAGGGCGTCATGCTGGCCGTCCTGCACGTTGAGGAAGTTTGGCAGCCGGACAAGAAGAACGAAGCGCAGGCTGTATTCAACACCATCAGCCCGGCCCATCCCGGAGTGGACTATCTGCTGAACAAGGCTCACCCCTGGTATGTGGGCGGCCGCCTGGAAGGTTTGCAGATGCCCTCGCACTATGACTTTCGCGCCCTGCGCCAGACTCCGGCGGAGCTGCGCTCGGAGTTTGCGCGCCTGGGCTGGCGGCGGGTCGTTGCCTTCCAAACTCGCAATCCGATGCACCGGGCTCACGTGGAACTGACCTTCCGCGCGGCCAAGCAGGTCGAAGCCAATCTGCTGATTCATCCTTCGGTCGGCATGACCAAGCCGGGCGACGTGGATTACTTCACCCGCGTCCGTTGTTATCAATTGCTGCTGGCGAAATTTCCCGCCGGCACCGCCAAGCTTTCCCTGCTACCGCTGGCCATGCGCATGGGTGGGCCGCGGGAAGCGATCTGGCACGCGCTCATCCGCAAGAACCACGGCTGTTCGCATTTCATCGTGGGCCGCGATCATGCCGGCCCGGGCAACGATAGCAATGGCAAGCCGTTCTACGGCCCCTACGACGCGCAAGAATTGTTCAAGAAGCACGCCGGGGACATTGGCGTCGCGCAGGTGCCCTTTCAGATGATGGTCTACCTCGAGGACCAGGACCGCTACGTGCCCGACAACGAAGTGCCGCCGGGCTCGCGGGTGTTGAACCTTTCCGGTACCGAGCAGCGGCGCCGACTGAATGAAGGCAGCGAGATTCCCAGTTGGTTCACCTATCCCGAGGTCGTACAGGAGTTGCGCCGCAGTTTTCCTCCCCGGCAGCAACAAGGGGTCACGATTTTCTTCACCGGCCTTTCTGGTTCCGGCAAATCCACCATCGCCAATGTGCTCATGACCAAATTTCTCGAAACCGGTGGCCGCCCGGTCACGCTGCTCGATGGCGATCTGGTGCGCAAGCATCTTTCTTCGGAACTCGGCTTCTCCAAGGAGCATCGTGACATCAACATCCGCCGCATCGGTTACGTGGCTTCGGAGATTACAAAGAACGGAGGCATCGCAATCTGCGCGCCCATCGCGCCTTACGATGCCACTCGTAAGCACGTGCGCGCCCTGATCGATCCGGTCGGAGGATTCATCCTGGTGCACGTCGCCACGCCGATCGAGACCTGCGAGCAGCGCGACCGCAAGGGTCTTTATGCCAAAGCGCGCGCCGGAATTCTCAAAGAATTCACCGGCATCTCCGATCCCTACGAACAGCCAGCGGACGCGGAGGTGACCATCAACACCGCCGACCTGTCCCCCGAGGAGGCAGCGCAGGAAATCATCTTGCACCTGGAGCGCGAGGGATTCATCGGCATCAATCGCGCTTCGGCCTGAGGCGCGCGCCGCCACTCAGGCGGGGCAAGGTCGCCCCTGTTCTATGGATATTGCCTTCAAGATCTTTGTTGGCTTCGTCGTCGGCACTCTGATCGGCATGACCGGAGTGGGGGGCGGCGTCCTGCTGCTGCCGGTTCTGATCTTCGGTCTGGGAGTCCCGCCGATTGTTGCCGTCGGCTCCGACGCAGCCTTCAATTTCGTCACCAAGATCGGTTCCGGCTGGATGCACTTGCGAAAGGGCACGGTCCGGCTGGGAGTGGTCCTCGCGCTGGCCGTCGGCAGCATCCCCGGATCCATTCTCGGGGTGAACTTCCTGGCTCACCTCCGCCAGGTTCACGGAAATGGCGTCAATGGCTTTATCCGGCTGGCCGTCGGACTGCTGCTGGTCTTTATCCCGACCCTTTTGTTTTTTCAGACGCAGATCGAAGACCACGTGGCGCATCGCCCGCCGACCCTGCGGTCCTTTGCCGGCATGTCAGCCATCGGCCTGCTGGCCGGCGGGCTTGTAGGTATGACATCGGTCGGCTCGGGCAGCATCGTCATGATGCTGCTGCTCTTGCTCTACAGCTTCTCGCCCCGGGTCATGGTGGGCACCGACATTGTGCATGCCGTGGCTCTCACCGGAGTCACCAGCCTGCTGCAATTCCACTTCGGCAACGTCGACCTGCGGCTGGTGGCTACGCTCGTGATCGGCTCGATTCCCGGAGGGCTGATCGGCTCCCACTTGAGCGCGCGCGTTCCCGTTCCCTGGTTGCGGCGCATTCTCTGTGCAGTATTACTCGCGACCGGCGTCCGCATGTTGTGGGCATGAGGTTGCGGGCAGCATCGCCGGTTCCCTCGAATCCCTGATACCCTGAGGAAGATCAGTCCCCGCTCGGATGACCCATCACTCGCAGGCTGAGATTCTCGAACGCATCCACTCCGCACTCGACTCCGCCCGCGTCATTTTCCGCCGCTTCACGCCGGGAGAAATCGATGCCGAATACAAGTCCGGCCACGACCCTGTCACCGCAGTCGATACGGCGGTAGATGCCATGCTGCGCAAGGAATTGTTGCGCCGGGACGAAGGCTGGCTCTCGGAAGAAAGTGTGGACGATCTCGAACGCTTGCACCGGTCTCGGGTCTGGATCGTCGATCCCCTCGATGGCACGCGAGAGTTCGTCGATGGCATCCCGGAGTTCTGCGTCTCGGTGGCCATGGTCGAAAATGGCCGCCCCATCGCCGGCGGAATCTGCAATCCCGCCACCGAGGAAGTGTTCCTGGGGTCGCGCGATTCCGGATTGACCTACAACGGCAAACCCGCACACGCCAGTCAGCGGGCCGATCTCAGAGAGGCTGTGATCCTCGCCAGCCGCAGCGAAACCGAACGCGGCGAGTGGAAGCAATTCGCCGATGCTCCCTTCAAGGTCCGCACCGTCGGCTCGGTGGCCTACAAGCTGGCCCTGGTATCCGCCGGACTGGCCGATGCCACTTTCACCTTGACTCCCAAACACGAATGGGACGTCGCCGCCGGCGCCGCATTGGTTGAAAGCGCTGGCGGTTTCGTGTGTACCCTGGACAAACAACCGCTCGAGTGCAACCGCCG
>PKYX01000031.1:2423-6469 GCA_003132825.1 Acidobacteriaceae bacterium | reverse complement strand
GCGGAGGACCGGGCGGACGAAAGCAACGGCACTGATCAAGTTATGCTTCCCTACAACGGCCGGATTACTCCCCCCCTCGGCGGCGATGAACGGCTGCCACGTCCGGCAAAAGTGCTCCTGTCTGAAGTTAAAGAAAGGGTCCGGAACCTTCGGCCCAGGTCTCAGACCTTGGACCGATCCGAAGAAGTTGAACGGCAGCCAAAACGAAGAGTGTCGCGGCAGATTCGGGTCCCCGGTATTCACGAAGTTCCCCCAGTAAGTCTTCATCTCGCCAGCAAGCTGCTGCTCATCGGCGCTGAGCGGCGTACCGAAATTAAACAGGAACTGCAACTCCGCAGCATGTTCCGAAGCGCTCGGGAAGCCGAACACGTCGTTGGGTGGCTCGACTGCTGTGCCGAAACCCAGAGTCGGTGGCGCATTGGGATCGTTGAACTCATAACCAAAGACCGGCACAAAACGCGCGAGGTCAATGTTGGAATCCGATCCGTTGCAGGCAAAGACCAGGTCTGTGAAGATCTGCGCGAGCGCCTCATCGGAACTGGGCGCATCACCGGCCAGGAACGGATCCGGGAAATTGGCGAGTGGGTACTCGTCCGCAAGCGCGGCGCCAATGGCAGCCGTGTTTTCGGCAGCCGGGAATCCAATCACGCCGAGGAACAGGTTGATCTCCTGCGGGTAGGTGCAAACCGCGGGCGTGCCAGATCCCTCCGCTTCGCAGAAAATATTTGGCTTGCTCAAGTCGAAATTCGCCGGGCCCCCGGCCGCCAGTATGTTCGGAAAGGTGCTGGCGAAGGGAAAATCGAGGGGTTCGAAGAGCCTGCCCTCATTCGCGTTTGTGCCCTGAAGCACGGGGACGCGAATGAATTCGCCCGTCGAAAACGCTTGCTGCAAACCGCTCGGCAGGACCTTCGTGCCGAAATCGGGGGAGATCCCGTTGGCTCCGAACACTTCGCCCTGAGCGGCGAGGATGCTCGCGACCGATGCCGCGCGCAGACAGGCCGCGTCATTCGGCCGCGTGCAATCCAAGGCTTCATCGAAGAGGGAGCCGAATATCTCTCCATACGCCACCTCCGACGGCAGGTCATGCAGCATATACGCGCCGCTCTCGATGATCGCGCTGCGGAACAGGCCGGTCGCAGTCGTAGTCGAGGCGAGATTGCTTGAGACGGTCAGGCCACCGGCGGATTCGCCACCGACCGTTACTTTCCTTGCATCACCACCGAAACCGGCAATGTTGCGCTGCACCCATTGCAGAGCGAATTGCTGATCCATCAATCCGTAGTTGCCGGCGTCGCCGACGTTCTGGAAAAAGCTTGGAGTTTGGGCGAGTAATCCGGGCTCGACCAGCCAGCCGAGCGCGCCCAGGCGATAGTTGATCGTCACCACGATGATGTTGTTTTCCGCCACCATCACCGAGGGGTCGTAGTCCGCACCCGTTCCCGTAACCAGCGCGCCACCATGGATCCAAAGAAAGACCGGCAGCTTCGAATGCGGCGTGGTTGTTGCGGGCACGTAGACATTCAGGAAGAGGCAATCCTCGGACTGCGGCAGAGGCGCGGTGCTACCAGCCTGTGGGCAGGCTGGTCCGGGTAGGTCGGCCAAGACTGTGCCCGTGGGTGGAGTCGGCGGTTGTGGTGGTGTCCAACGCGCCGCGGCTTCCGGTGCCGCGGCGTAGCGGATACCAAAGAAGACATCGACCGCGACANNCGGTATGCCAGTGAAGGTGCCCGTGTCGGTGACGACGGTCTGGGCGGAAGCGGTGGCCAAGGCCGCAGCAAGGAAAAGCGTGGCCAAAGCAAGAAGGGCCTTGCGGCTAAGGGCAGCATTGCTCAACATGGAGATACTCCTTATCCGGGCTGGAAAGCGATGTCAGCGCGGACATCGTCGGGGTCAGATTGTCGCCGCCCTTAAAGGGCGTCGCGTCTTCTTAATTAAGCGGCGCGAGCGTATCTGACTTCTCGAAATTCATCAAATGAATTGTNNTGCCGAGAATGCCCGTTTGGAGCTTGCTCCCACTCGGAAGAGGGCTCATAACCTCCCTGTTTCAGGGACCGTACATTCGACGGGCAGCGTCTCCGCGCGGGGAAATACTCTTCGTCGCAGGCTGTAGCGGCCATCTCAGCGAAGACGCTTCCGGCTATACATCTTTCCCGAAAGGGTTCTTCAAATCCGTGAACCCCGTCCCTGCTCACAGAGTTGTTCGGCCGATCATCAGTTTTTACCCTCCCTGCACACCAATCCTTCAAAAAAAGAAAATGATATCGCCCGCCGCCGTAAGTTGACTTTTCTTCGTGCCGTTCTGGTAGACCGGATTATCGTAGGAGCGCTCGTATCGGACTTCAGGACGGAACAGAACCGTGGTTCCGACCCAATGCCCCCATCCGAACAGGTGCTCCGTGTAACGCNNGGCCGACGATGTCATCGAAGTATTCATTCCGAATCGAGATGTAGTTGTGCGCTCCAAACTGCCGCTCTAGATAGTTCACGATCGCCCACTCCGGAGCATAGCAAGTGAAAGCCGCGTGGCTGCTGCAGTAGGCGCCATTGTCGTTGGTCTCCGGCTGAATGGGATCGACCGGAGGCAAGGTCGAACCCGGAGGCGGACTGTAGGCAAGGTTCGGCACCTGCTTCATCCACTGATACCAACTCTCCGTCGACGAATGCCAATTCTTGTCGATCACGTGATACCAGGTCAGGTAGTAGGCTTGCAGGTTGTTGTACGCGTACTGGCCGCTGTCTTTCCCCAGATTGGTCTCGTTGTCGCAGAGGTAGAGATTATCCTTGCTGGTCCGCCAGGAATATTGCACGCACCAATTGAGCGTAAGCTTCGAGTCTGTCAGGTTCCAGGGCGCCGATTCGCAGCCCGGCGACAGGCCTACTTGAATGGTCCAATGCGAATTGAGCCTGGAAGTCGCGTTAATCCCGGTTTGGGTGTAGCAATCAAACGTATAGAGCAATGAGTGGCTGTACGTATAGTTATTCGGCGCCAGCTGCGCTTCGATGTCGGGCAGAGAAATGTAGCGACCGATGCGAACGTCCGTGCCCTCGCCGATGTGGGGGAAATACAGGTCTAAGTACATCATTACGGGATCGAAGCCATACTCTTTCCCCGGAGGATGCCCCAGCAACTGCTGGCTGAAGTAGCCTTTCGCCGTGGTGAAACGGTAGTCGAGGCCCCACAGACCGGAAAGACGGAACCCCCAGTCAAAATGGTTGGTCTGCACCGTGTCTGGCTGGCGCTCGATGTAGAGCACTTCCTGGTCGGGCTCGATCGCGTTCGGTACTTCGTCGTAAGCCGTGGGGAAATTGTCGTACTTCCCTGCGGACGGATTCACTCCACCTTTCGAAGTGCTGAAGTTTCCTCCGACATTCAGCCAGCCGTAAATCTGAATCTTGCTCTTCTTCCAGGCGTCGCCGTTGGGACCTTCCCAGAGCGCGGTCATCAAAGGCCCGGCTTGCGTCCAGGGCTGCCCGATCGACACTGTCCCTCCAATGGGCCAGGTAGAGAAGGGAAACGGCGGCCCACTCACCGGCGCTGGATCACCACGAAACGCGGGTGAGTCCGGCACTGCGACCGCAGGCTTCCAGTCGTCGGCATAAGCTTTGAAAAGTCTGTGAAAGAAGCCACTCGCTGCCGACTGCTTAGGCGTCTCAGAGGAGGTGGGTGCCGGTCGGTCGGCGGATTGAGGTCCGCCGACGGCGATGTCCTGTTGCATCCGCTGTCCAAGCGCNNTTCGCGAGCCCCTCCTTGCTGCCCGTCAATTGATAATGTCCAGGTGCGAGGTCTGGTAAGACAAATGCTCCGTCAGGCCCGCTCACGGTGGTGCGGTCACCGCCCTCATCCAATTTGCGCACCGTGACCGTTGTCCGCGCCATCGGCACAGCAAAAAGGTTTCGCGTCACCCCGCTAAGCTCGGCATTTGTCGACACATCCTCCGCGCGGATAGCGTCGGTTTGCGGCGCGGTGGACTGTGCCGAAGCCAGGAAGCACAGCAGGACGGCCGAAACCAACGTCAAGAACAACGTCCGAATCCTCATCCAAAAAG
>PKYX01000031.1:0-2395 GCA_003132825.1 Acidobacteriaceae bacterium | reverse complement strand
TAATTTTGTAATTCGGGGCGGAGGATATCTGTCGCCTATGTTAGATGCGCAAGTCGAGACCGCTTCCTGCGTCAGCGGAGGTGACCGTGAAGGTCAGCGGGGATGACCATGACTCCATTTGCAAAGGGGCTCACACGCAACCTGACGTAACCTCGACTGCGTTAATTCCTCGGCATCAAGTTGCCCGCTCTTGTCCTTGTCCAATCTTTTGAACTCTTCTTCCATGAAGTCATGAATTCTTGTTTGGAGATTGGAGGCTTTGGCAGGGAAAAAAAGAGCGCTACGGCTCATCGCTAGCCCAAGTTCGTCGTGGTAGCGTTGAATTCCGCAAATTTTGAGCTCTGCCGCGAGGGAAGTATTGTGTTTGCAATCGCGGTCTGCAAAAACGGAGTGTAGTGTAGACCAACCATCTTGAAAACCGATGAGTGGGATGACATGATCTGCGCGAAATGTTTTTGCGACCGAACTACCGCACGAAGGACGGTAAGGATCACACCTACTGGTCGTTGGTCGAGACGGTGCGAACGGCGGACGGTCCTCGGCAGCGAACGCTCTGCTACTTGGGTGAGCTGAACGGTTCGGCACAGGCCCGGTGGCTGAAGAGCGTGGAGGTGTTCAACGAGCAGGGCGAAGCCGAGCAACTGAAACTGTTTCCCTCCCATATCGAAGTTCCCGACGATGATCCGCAAGTAGCTCGCGTCCTAGTACATCGTGTCCGCCTGGAAAGAACGCGGCAGTTCGGTAGCTGTTTCCTGGGCTTGGAGTTGTGGAAGCGTCTGGGACTGGATGGTTTTTTTGAGCAGGCGATAGATGACGATCCGGCGGAGGTGCCCTGGTCGCGGGTGGCGGCGGTACTGGCCATCAACCGACTGTGTGCGCCGGGCAGTGAGCTAGCGATCGAGGAACGCTGGTATCCGGCGACGGCGCTCGATGATCTGCTGGAGATCGAAGAGGGCAAGATCAACGACACGCGATTGTATCGCTGTCTGGATCGGATCCTGCCCCACAAGACCAAGCTGGAACAGCATCTCAAGCAGCGCTATGGGGAGTTATTCGGAGCCGAGTTCGATGTGCTGCTCTACGACTTGACCAGCACGTATGTGGAAGGAGCGGCAGAAAAGAACCCGATGATGGGCCGGGGATACTCGCGCGATCATCGACCGGACTGCGAACAGATGGTCATCGCGCTGATCGTCAACCGCGAAGGCTTTCCGTTCAGCTATGAGACCTTCGATGGCAACCGTGCGGATGTGTCGACGATGGAGAGCATCCTGCGCACGGTGGAACGGAAGTACGGGAAGGCACGGCGGATCTGGGTGATGGATCGAGGGATTGTGAGTGAGGAGAATCTGGCGGCGATTCGCAAGCGCGGTGGCCAGTATCTGGTAGGTACGCCGCGCCGGCAGATGAAGCGGTTTGAAGCCGAGTTATTGCGGGACGACTGGACCCAGGTACGTCCCGATGTGGAGGTCAAGCAGATCGCGATTCCGCAGGGAGAAGAGACCTACATCCTGTGCCGGACGGCGGGCCGCAAGGAAAAAGAGAAGGCGATCCGCAATCGTTTTTCGGCGCGCATGGAATCGGCTCTTGCCGCCCTGGAGAAAAGCATTGCCAGCGGCCGACTGAAGGACCGCTACAAGATGGAGCGCAGACTGGGACGGATTCAGGCGCGGCATCCCCAGGTGAACGATCTGTTCGAAGTCACTTTGCGAGAGACGCCCGCCGGCGTGCGTCTCCTGTGGGAAATGAAAAAAGACAAGGAGGCGTGGCGGGACTTGCGCGAAGGCGCCTACATGCTGCGTACCAATCTCCAGGCGGATTCGGCCGAGCAAATGTGGTCCATGTATATGCAACTCACCGAAGCGGAGGCTTCGTTTCGCGCCCTCAAGAGCGAGCTTTCGATTCGGCCTTTGTTTCATCAGAAGGAGCCGCGGGTGAAGGCTCACGTCCTGGTGGCTTTTCTCGGGTACGCCTTGTGGGTGACGCTGAAGCATCTGCTGCAGCGTCGCGCCGCGATCGTCCCACAACCTTGGCCAGCGGTGGTCCGGGCTCCGCCGTTCTCCCCGATGAAGGCACTGGCGTTGCTGTCCAGGCTGCAGAGCGCCGATATCGTACTACCCACCACGGATGGGCGGGAGATCCGCTTGCGCCGGATCACCGAACCGACGGCCGAACAGAAATCTCTACTGCACCAGCTCGGTCTGAATCTACCTGAGCGCTTCCAGCTCAATCGCCAATGTAGTGTAGACCCAGCTGTTGCCTAAGCTGATTCTGAACGGGTTAGGCGACCCTTTTGACCGTTCCGTGACGAACTTGGGCTAGCGACAGTGTGCAACTCCTCGCGATTCTGAAAAAATACGACCCCCCATCGAAGACCAAACGCGAAATAGTTGAG
>PKYX01000257.1 GCA_003132825.1 Acidobacteriaceae bacterium | reverse complement strand
GCGACTTCCGTGGCGATCCGGCCTCGGCGCTGCTCGAGGCCCTTGATCCCGAGCAGAACTCGAGCTTCCGCGACAATTATCTGGACGTCACCTTTGACTTGTCGAAGGTGCTGTTCATAACCACGGCCAACATGCTCGATCCGATCGCCGAGCCGTTGCGTGATCGCATGGAGATCATCGAACTACAGGGCTACACGGAGGAAGAGAAAGTTCACATCGCCTTCCGCTACCTGATTCCGCGGCAGATTGATGAGAACGGCATCACGGCGGAACAGATTGAATTTCCCGAACAGGGCGTGCGCTACGTGATTCGCCACTACACGCGGGAGGCGGGCGTGCGCAGCCTGGAACGCACGATCGGCACGATCTGCCGCAAGCAGGCACGGCGATTGGCCGAGGGCAAGACGGAAAAACTTGTCGTCACCAAGGAAGTCATTCAGGAGTTTCTTGGCGGAATCAAGATTCGCAGCGAAGGCGAAATTGCGGAGCGGACCGAGCGGCCTGGCGTGGCCGTGGGTCTGGCGTGGACACCGTCGGGCGGCGACGTGCTGTTTGTTGAAGCGAACGCGATGAAGGGCAAGGGCGGCTTCACCATGACCGGCCAGATTGGCCAGGTCATGCAGGAATCCATGCAGGCGGCATTGACCTGGGTGCGGTCCAATGCCGATCGGTTAGGAGTTCAGGAAAGCTTCTTTGCCGACCACGATATTCATATCCACGTTCCGGCCGGAGCGATTCCGAAGGATGGGCCTTCGGCGGGAGTGACCATGGCTACTACCTTGGTGTCGCTGCTGACGAAGCGCCGCATCACGCCTCTGCTCGCGATGACAGGAGAAATCACCTTGAGCGGCAATGTTCTGCCCATCGGCGGAGTAAAAGAGAAAGTTCTCGCCGCCAAGCGGGCGGGGGTGCGCGATGTGATCCTGCCGGCGGAAAACAAGATGAACGTGGAAGAGGATCTGACCCCGGAACAGCTCGAGAACCTCAGCATCCATTACGTAAAAACCATTGGCGAAGTCTTGGACTTGGCCCTGCCTTCGACCGCGCGGGAACAGAAGCAGGATGCGGAGGAGCGGGAAAAGGTCCTCACCGAACAGCCCGTCAGCTAGTCGCGGAATCAGTCGCCAGTCTATCGCAGCCCGTCCTTCCCGTTTTGCGCCCGGACCGGCCTTCTGCTGAGCCAACATGAAGAAACTACGATACTTCCGGTGTGGAACTTCCGCGGCCGGGCGGGGTTTAATCCCCCAGACCACAAGGAGCTATCAATCCATGAAGAATGTCAAAGTCTGGGGCCTGGCGGTGGTCCTCGGAGTATTTCTCATGCTGCCGGCGGCGCGGCTCGCCCTAGCTCAGAGCCAGCCCCCGGAGCCGTCCCCGGATCAGGCGCCGGCCGAGGATCCTTCGGGGCGCGTGGCGCAGCTCGATTATGCCAACGGGTCGGTTTCCTTTCAGCCTGGCGGACAGGGAGACTGGGTGCAGGCGGTGACCAACCGTCCGCTGACCACCGGCGATAACCTGTGGGCGGATAAAGACTCGCGTGCCGAACTGCTCCTGGGCTCGACCGCCATCCGCATGGATGCAGAAACCAGCCTGACCTTTCTTGATCTCGATGACCACAACACCCAGATCAAGCTATCGCTCGGTTCCGTGATCGTGCGGGTGCGGCATCTGGACGATGGAGATCTGTTCGAGGTGGACACCCCCAATCTGGCGTTCAACATTCAGCGCACCGGCGAATACCGCTTTGATGTGAACTCCGACGGCAGCGAGACCGACACCACGGTTTGGCAGGGCAGCGGCCAGGCCACGGGCGCGGGCGCCTCCTATCTGGTGGTCGCCGGTCAGCGGGCGCGGTTTCGAGGAACCGATCAACTCGATCATGAAATTGAGCAACTCCCGGCTGGCGATGATTTCGACAACTGGTCCTCCGATCGCGATCAGAATGAAGACCGCAGCGAGGCCAGCAATTATGTTTCGCAAGAAATGACGGGCTATGAAGACCTCGACGGCAATGGCGCCTGGAGCAATATCGCCGGCTACGGGCCGTGCTGGAGTCCGGTAGGCGTCGCCGTGGATTGGGCGCCCTATCGCTACGGCCATTGGGCCTGGATCGCGCCTTGGGGATGGACTTGGGTCGACGACGAGCCCTGGGGCTTCGCGCCGTTTCACTATGGACGCTGGGCATTTGTCGAAAGCCGCTGGTACTGGGTTCCGGGCCGGGCATTCGTTCGTCCGATTTACGCCCCCGCTCTGGTGGCGTTTGTCGGCGGACCAGGACTTCATTTTTCGCTAGCGGTCGGCGGCCCGGGAGTCGCCTGGTTCCCGCTGGCGCCGGGAGAGGTTTACATGCCCTGGTACCGCACCAGCCGGTCATATGTGAACAACGTGAACATCACCAACACCCGCGTGAACATCACGCAGGTGGGTAACGTTTATAACGTCTACAACTCGAGGACGACGATCACCCGGGTCACCTATATCAACCAGCGGGCGGCGGCGGTGACCGCGGTTCCGCGAGATGCGTTTGTCAATGCGCGTCCGGTGGGGAAAAGCTTCGTGCGGGTCGACGAACACCAGATCGCGGAAGCTCCCGTCAGTTACCGGCCGGAAGAGCAGCCGGTCCGAGCCAGCGTGCTCGGGGCGGGATCGCCGGCGAGCGTCCGACCTCCCGCTGCGGCCGTGAATCGCCAGGTCATCGCCACTCGGATGCCAACGGAGCAGTCACGCCCGGCCATGAATATTCGCACCGAGACTCCGGGAACGCCGCAGCCGGTCGGCCGAATGCAGAATGAAACCACCCCACAGTCGGCGCCTCGTTACCAGTCGGAGGAGAACCTTCGACCGGAAGCGCCCGCGCGGGTGGCGGAGCGGCCGGTGCCGCGTCCATCGAGCCCGCTGGTGCGGACGGCCCCTCCGGTCGAGGAAAGGCCCGAGCTGCAGCGCAGCGAGCAGCAGAAGTTCAGCGACTGGCAGCAACAGCGCCAGCAGAAGGCCGCGCCAGCGCGGAGCTCTGCCCCCTCCCATTCGGAGCCGGCGCACGCTTCCGAGCATTCGAAAAACAAGTAAGGTCAGGTTGGCAGGAAGCAGAAATGCCAGTTCTCGCGAGAGAACTGGCATTCTTGTTTTCGAAACCATGCGTGAAGACGAAAAAGAGGAAGAGCCTAGACCGAAACCAGTTCCTGGTGCGCCGGGGCGGCGGCCACCTGCTCTTTTTCTTCTTCCTCCTGGCGGCGCAGCTCGGAAAGCTTCACGCGATATACCTCATGCGCCAGCCCGAGTTTCTTGAGCGCCCAGATGCCATACCAATTCATGTCCACCTCATACCACCGGAGGCCATGGCGGGCCGAAACCGGGTGCGCATGATGATTGTTGTGCCAGCCTTCCCCGAACGTCAGCACTGCCACCCACCAACTGTTGGTCGAGAGATCGCGCGTGACAAAACGACGTGAGCCCCAGCTGTGGGTCGCCGAATTCACCAGCCAAGTGGCATGCAATCCGACCACAGTGCGGAGGAAGATACCCCACAGCAGAAGGGGCAGGCCGCCGAGGGCCAGCAAAATCACGCCCAGCACGATCATGGGAACGTAGTGATACTTGGTGATCCAAACATGAAACTTGTCTTTGGCCAGGTCGGGAACGTAGCGGGCGAGGGTGGTCGTATCATGGTGCATGGACTTGCCCATGAGGATCCAGCCCATGTGCGCCCACCANNCAAACGGTCAAACAATACTCTACCCACTTGGGAGTCTTGTAGCCGCGATGGGTGAGCAGGCGATGGTAACCCATGCCGATGCCCAGGCTGCCCGAAACCCACCATAAGAACATCGCGACCACCAACGCTTTCCAGGTAAAAAAGAAGATGGCGACGATCGCCCCGATGTGAAAGGCGATCATGAAGCCCGCGGTAATCCAATTCACTTCGTTGTCAGCGGCCGATTTGCGGTTGAGTGCTTCGAGTTCCATGGCAGTACTCTTTCCCGAGGCTGGTATCAACTTCCCATAGTTAACGTAGCAGTACCGGTCTCGGCCGTGTGTAATAGTTCTGTAATAGCGGGGATTACCAGAGTAATGAGCCGCGCGCTTTCTGGAAACCAGCGAAGCCCCGAGCCGCCCGAGTCGGAGAGGGCGAAAACCTAGGCGTGCTTTTCGAATTTCAGGCTGCGCAGCTCCTCGAGCGCGGGGTATGACTTGGGCGCGATCAGGGTCTGCTCCGCCGGCTGCACCCCGGAGCGCAAGGAGTGCGCCATCATTTCAAGAGCCACCCCGGTGAGCGCAGGGGTCACGACCGTCGCGGCCAGAACTCCCTGACGCACCCAGGCTTGTCCCTTGCCCGAAACCCCATCGCAGCCAGTGAAGGGCAGGCCGAGAAACCGGGCGCGCTCGGAATGATCGGGGTGTTCGTCGAAGGCTCTGCGAGCACCGGCCGCCATAGCGTCATTCTGGCATCCCACCATGCCGATATGGAGCTCTCGGGACGTGGGCAGGCGAAGCCATGACTTGACGGCGTTGTAGGCTCCCAATTCGGTCCAGGCGCCGCGGATCACCTTGACATCCAAATCGGAGCGCTTGGTCGCCAGCATCCCGCTGGTCCGCTTCTTCACCACGTCGGTGGCCGATGGACCCTCGATGTAGAGCAGGCAGCCGGCGCGAGGCAGCAGTAGGTTGAACTGCTTGCCCTGAATGCGCCCAACTTCTTCGTTGTCGGAAGCCAGGGAAAACATAGGAGCATGGCAGTGCAGGCGATGTTTCCCCAGATAGTCGGCGTTGGCATTGAGCACCGCCCATCCGATCTCGGCGTTGGCGGCAGCTTGCGCCACCTGGGACATGCCGGTCCCGACTGGTTCGACGACCACCCCGCTCGGACGCAACTCCGGCTGGGCTTGAATGGCCTTCAGAATCTGCAACGTTTGGTTCACCGCGTCGTTGTCGGCGAATTCGATTTTGACGGTGAGATCGAGTTTACGGGAAACGCTTTCTGCGACCGCCGCCTGTTCGCGCTGGTAATCGT
>PKYX01000384.1 GCA_003132825.1 Acidobacteriaceae bacterium | reverse complement strand
TGGTGGTGGCGGCGACCGATGGACCGATGCCGCAGACGCGGGAGCACGTGCTGCTGGCGCGGCAAGTGGGAGTGCCCTATATCGTGGTGGCGCTGAACAAGTGCGACGCGGTGGATGACCCGGAACTGCTGGATCTGGTGGAGCTGGAAGTGCGGGAACTGCTGAAGAGCTATCAGTTTCCCGGGGACGATGTGCCGGTGGTGCGGCTGTCGGCGCTGGGAGCGCTGAACGGGGAAGCGAAGTGGGAGAAGCAGATTGACGAGCTGATGGAGGCGGTGGACAAGAGCGTGCCGCAGCCGGTGCGGGAGCTGGACAAGCCGTTTCTGATGCCGATTGAAGACATTTTTTCGATTCAGGGGCGGGGGACGGTGGTGACGGGGCGAATCGAGCGGGGCAAGGTGAAGGNNGAGGAAGTGGAGATTGTGGGGTTCCGGGAGACGCGCAAGACGGTGGTGACGGGCGTCGAGATGTTCAAAAAGCAGCTGGATGAAGGCTTGGCGGGAGACAACGCGGGACTGCTGCTGCGCGGGATCGCGAAGGAAGACGTGGAACGCGGGATGGTGCTGGCCAAGGGGGGATCGATCACGCCGCACACCAAGTTCAAGGCGGAAGTGTACATTCTGACCAAAGAAGAAGGCGGGCGGCACACGCCGTTTTTCAAGGGATACCGGCCGCAGTTTTATCTGCGGACGACGGACGTGACAGGAGTGGCGGAGTTGCCGGCGGGGACGGAAATGGTGATGCCGGGGGACAACGTGCAGCTGGTGATTGAGCTGATCACGCCGGTGGCGATGGAGAAGGGCCTGCGCTTCGCGATTCGCGAAGGCGGGCACACGGTGGGAGCGGGAACCATCAGCGAGATTATTCAGTAGGCAGTGAGCCCTGTGGGCGCGCCCCCGCAGAGCTACCCCAGATCTTTCCTCCTGGAACATAGCCGGGAGGGGTTAGAGAGCCCAAAGTGATAGGAAAAGAAAGAATTCGCATCCGGTTAAAGGCCTACGACTACCGCATTCTTGACCAATCGACCGGCGAGATTGTGGAAACGGCGCGGCGCACCGGCGCGCAGATCGCGGGCCCGATTCCATTGCCCACGATGAAGAATAAATACTGTGTGCTGCGCTCCCCTCACGTCGACAAGAAGTCGCGGGAACAGTTCGAAATCCGCACCCACAAGCGCTTGCTCGATATTCTCGAGCCCACGCAGCAGACCGTGGATGCGCTGATGAAGCTCGACCTTCCGGCGGGAGTCGACGTCGAGATCAAGGCTTTCGGCAAGGAACATAAGTAAGCTTTCGGCGGAGCGAGCCTGGGGGGGCTTCCCGGGCGATGGGCCGGAGGGCCCTCCGGGGCACGGCGGAGAAGAAGAGGATATGGCAAAGGTCACGGGAATTCTGGGCAANNAAGGTCGGGATGACGCAGCTCTTTGACGAAAAGGGCGACGTGCATCCGGCGACGGTGTTGCAGGCCGGCCCCTGCGTAGTCACGCAGCACAAGACGCAGACCCGCGACGGCTACGATGCTGCCCAGCTCGGACTGGTTGAGTTCGTGAAGGAGTCGCGGTTGACCAAGCCCATGCGCGGACACCTGGGGAAGAACAATCTTCCGCCGGTGAAGTTCATGCGCGAGGTGCCCATTGAAGTGGCCGACAAGACGCAGCCCGAAGGCGATGGTGCGGTGAAGGCCGGCGACCGGGTGCTGGTGGATATTTTCGAGGGTGAAAGGTTCGTCGACATCATCGGCACCAGCAAGGGGCGCGGGTTCCAGGGGGTGGTCAAGCGTCATCATTTTGCCGGCGGCCCCAAGTCGCATGGCTCCATGTTTCAGATCACGGGCTCGATCGGCTCCTCGGCCTTTCCCTCGCGCGTGTTCAAGGGAATGCGGATGTCCGGCCACATGGGTGCGGCTCGGGTCAGCGTCCGCAACCTGCGGGTTTTGGGCGTGGACAAGGATGAGAACTTGTTGGTGGTGGAAGGCGCTGTGCCCGGGCCGAATGGCGGGTACCTGATCATCACCAAGGCGCAGAAACCTCCGCGAGAGCGGCGCGGATTCGCGGGCGCGGCGACCGTCGATCCGTTGAAGGCGGCCAAGCGCGCGGCGAAGAAGGCATAAAGGCTGTCGCTGGTCGCGACCAGCCGCAGCCAACGGAAAGAATATGGCAAGCATCGACATTCACGATCTGAGCGGGGCCAAGGTGGGCACTCTGGAACTGGCCGATGAAATCTTCGGTGCGGTCAATGAGGATCTGCTGTGGGAAGCGGTGAAGCACTACCGCGCGGCCCATCGCGCCGGTACGCATGCCACCAAGAACAAGAAACTGGTGTCCGGCGCGGGCAAGAAGCTTTGGAAGCAGAAGGGTACGGGGCGCGCCCGCGTCGGTTCCATCCGCTCGCCACTGTGGCGGCACGGGGGCACGGTGCACGGACCGCAGCCGCGTTCCTACGACTACGTGTTTCCGCGCAAGAAGCTGCTGGGGGCTTTGCGTTCGGCGCTGGCCGCCAAGTTTGCCGATGGCAAGCTGATTGTGGTGAATGCCTTCGATGTGAAAGAGCCGAAGAGCAAATGGTTCCGCCAGGCGCTGAATACGCTGAAGGTGGATAAGACGGCTTTGCTGGTCGAGGTCGCCAAGCACTCGAACCGCAATCTGGAATTGAGTTCGCGCAATCTCGAGGGTGTCGAGTTGATCGCGGGCAACGAGGTTCACCCCTATCACCTGCTGCGTTATGACTGCGTGATTTTTTCCCATCCCGCGATCGAGAAGCTGCAGGTTTCGCTCAAGGGCTCGGTTTCGAGCCGGCGGCACCAGGCCGCCGAAGGTACAGGCCAGGGCGAGGGCCAGAAGAAGGCGGCACGGGCTCCACGGCGGCGCACCCGGCATGACAAAGCGGCGGAGGTGGCCTGATGAAATCCGCCTATCAGATCATTCAACGTCCGGTGATTACCGAAAAGGGCCTGGACATCAAGGAGAATCAGAACACGCTGGTTTTCCAGGTCGCCAAGGCGGCGACCAAGACCGAGATCAAAGAAGCCGTGCAGCTGATTTTCAAGGTGAAAGTCCGCTCGGTTCGCACGGCCAATTATCCGGGCAAGGAACGCCGGCGAGGAAAGTTCGCCGGGTATCGTCCGGACTGGAAGAAGGCGTACGTACGGCTGCAGGCGGGCGAGAAGATGCCGGAGTACGCGCAAAACCTTTAGCCCCGGCGGTGGGTCGCGCGTGGCTGGCTAGCGCGAACCTCAGCAGCGGCACCAAAGCTAAGAGCGAGCAGCGAAGAACGAGCAGCCGAAGAGTTGATTTATGCCAATCAAGACCTACAGACCGACCACGCAGACGTTGCGCTATCGCACCACGCTGGTGAACGATGACATCACGACGCAGCATCCCCACAAGCCGCTGCTTGAGCCCAAGGCTCGCACCGGCGGCCGGCGCAACTCGGGTGACACCACCATGCGCTTCATCGGGGGCGGCCACAAGCGCCAGTTGCGCATCATTGACTTCAAGCGCGACAAGATCGGGATCCAGGCGACGGTGGCCACGATCGAGTACGATCCCAACCGCTCGGCGCGCATCGCGCTATTGAGCTACGCCGACGGCGAGAAGCGCTATATCCTGCAGCCCGACGGGTTGAAAGTCGGGCAAAAAGTGGTGAGCGGGCCAGAGGCCGACATCTTGGTGGGCAATGCCCTGCCGCTCAAGAACATTCCTCCCGGCACCACCATTCATAACCTGGAGCTCAAGCCCGGCAAAGGCGCGCAGATGGTGCGTTCGGCGGGCGGCGC